>CALEGD010000104.1 GCA_937877075.1 uncultured Acholeplasmatales bacterium | reverse complement strand
GTGGAGATGCTAGAGTCCGGTCTAGTTGATAGACTCTATGATGTTCAATGTTTTGATTTGGAAGCAGTTCGAAGTCTTCGGGAAAATCCGAACCATCAAGCTATTTCCGCTTTTCTCTATGCTAATCCCTATGAAGATAATATTGTGAATAAGTTAGATTTTGTAATACTCGGAGCGACTGAAGTTGATCTTTCCTTTAATGTAAATGTAACCACTGCTTCGAGCGGTCTCATTATGGGCGGAAGCGGCGGCCATGCCGATACGGCTCATGGCGCCAAAGTCAGTATCGTTGTAACTCCGCTCTTGAAAACCCGACTTCCGATTATTCGTCCTCATCTGACTACGATTACCACTCCCGGAGAAGATGTCGATATTATCGTTACCGAACGAGGAATCGCCGTTAATCCGAAACGTCAAGATTTGATTGATACCTTGAAAAATAGTAAATTAAAGATTCTTTCACTGGAAGAATTATATAAAATTGCAATCAGATATACCGGAGTTCCGGAGGAAAGAAAAGGAAGCAACCGGGTTATCGGCGTTGTTCGCTATCGTGACCAAACTATTATCGACACTTTATATCGAATGTAGGTGAAAATATGAAACTTGCGATTTTATCCCAAGAGAAGGAAAAAATTAAAACCTTTTTAAATAATTTTGGTTTGAAATTCCAAGATCAAGACTATAGCTTTTATATTGAAGACGGTGCCAAAATAATCGGCACCGTTTCTGTAAAGGGTAATATCATTCAAAATTTTGCCGTTGATCCTGCTTATCAGGGTGAAAACCTAGCCGGAGTAATGATTTCTGAAGTCCTAAGCTTCTTACAAAAAAGAAAAATTTACTATCTTCAGGTTTATACAAACCCAAAAAACAAAGAGATCTTTCGTTCGCTTGGTTTTTTGGAAATCATCTCGACCGAGGCAGTCTCTTTACTGGAGTCCGCTCATCGCCCAATCCTCAGAGTTCTAAATGAATATAAAAAAGAATATAATATTGATGATAAAGATCTCGGTTGCACGGTTATGAATTGTAATCCTTTCACTTTCGGCCACCGATATCTTATTGAAGAAGCCAGTAAATTACATAAAAGATTACTGGTATTTGTTGTGGAGGAAGATTCCTCATTCTTCAGCTATCGGGATCGCCTGCGTTTAGTTCAAGACGGAACAAAGGATCTAGTAAATGTTACAGTACTCCCTTCTTCTGATTATCTGGTTTCAAGCCTAACATTTCCGACATATTTTTTGAAAGAAGACGTAGATGAGGTGGTAATTCAAGCAAAATGTGACGCCCTTATTTTTAGGAAGTATTTTCTTCCGATTTTCGGAATCAAAGAACGTTATTTAGGAACTGAAACTGACCCCCTTACCAATAAATATAATCAAGTTTTAAAAGAAGTCTTAGAGGATAAAGTGGTAATTATGGATCGCCTAAAAAACGGATCGGAAATTATTTCTGCTTCCTTGGTCAGAAAACTTTTTGCTTTAAAAGATTTTGAATCTTTAAAGAATTTGGTACCAAAAACTACATTGGAGTTTTTAAAAAACTATGAGCGAGATTCTTGATGGAAGGGAAGAAAGGAGTTTCCTGATTAAAAAATCTTTTCGAGGATTCCCCTTATTAGTTATTAAAGCAAATACTCCCGGTCCTGAAAAAAAGCCTCCTTGGGCGCATTTTTTAGTTGATTATTTTCGAAACTTGGTAAGCGAAATCTTCCAAGCAATTCAGGAAGAATTTTATGAAAATGCCGATGGTTTTTTTTGGATTATAGAAATTCAAAAATCTGAAAATATCAAGGAAAAGTTAATTGAAATAGAAGAAAAACATCCTTTAGGAAGACTGATTGATCTTGATTTGTTTTTATCTGATGAAAGTAGTATTTCACGAAAAAAACTTAATCTACCCTTAAGGAATTGCCTTTTATGTCAAGAGCCGGCTATTGTTTGTATTAGAAATAAGGCCCATTCGCTCTTTGATTTATCCAATAGAATTAAAGAAATAATCCTCGATTTTCTTTGTGATAATATTTATATTCTGCTAGATGAAGCGATTACTTTAGAAGCAAAAGTTCATCCGAAATTCGGTTTGGTTACAAAAAAGTCATCGGGATCTCATCCGGATATGAATTTTGCTTTAATGATGGAAGCCAAGAAAGCGATTATTCCGCCATTTATTGAAATCTTTAAAACCGCTTATTCAAAAGGTTTCGAAACCGCTTATCAGGAGGCAAGAAGAATCGGCTTAGAGGCCGAAAAAGCAATGTATCAAAGTACCGGTGGAGTTAATGCTTATAAAGGTTTGATTTTTGTTTTGGGACTTGTGTTAGTTAGTCTTGGAAACTCGTTTCAAGAATATCGTTTTGATCTCTTTTCCAAGATTAAGAAACTAGGGAGAGAACTAAATAAGGATTTTTTAGATCAAAAGCTTGAAACCGGGGGACTAATTGCTTATCGGAAATACGGAATAACCGGAATCAGAGGGGAAGTTATGAAGGGTCTTCCCAATGTTCGAAAAGTTTTGCCGAGATTAAATGATTTTTCTCGGAAAAATATATTAATGTCTTTAATCGATTTGATTAGGGATGTGGAAGATACGGTGCTATTGAAAAGAGCGGGAAGTCTTGAAAAGTATCAATATTATCGAAATTTAATCGGAAATATAAAAACATTTGATGAAGCAAAAATTTATGAAATTACAGCTGAATGCATTGAAAATAATTTAAGTTTTGGCGGCTCCGCTGATTTGTTGATAGTGACGATATTTCTTAAAAAAGTAGAGGGATGTTTGAAACTTAATTATGAAAGTAACTTATCCGATCGGAGTCTTTGACTCCGGTCTTGGGGGCTTGAATGTTTTAAAGGAAATGCGGTTAATGCTTCCTAATGAGGATTTTGTTTATCTTGCGGATAATTTAAATTGTCCTTACGGAACTAAAACTGAAACGGAAATTCTTCGACTAGTCGGAAAAGTTATTGATTTTTTTAAAAGACTTTCGGTAAAGGTCATTGTTCTTGCTTGCAATACCACTTCGGCTTATCTTGATTTAATTAGGTTGCGTACCGAAATACCAATTATCGGGGTAATTGTACCGACCGTAAAAGCGGCGCTTAAGGCAAGCAAAAAGAAAAACCTAGCAGTTCTGGCAACTAATGCTACCGTTGAATCAGGAGTTTATCAAAAATTGCTTTATTCAAAGATCCGTAGAAAAAGTAAGAAACTTCATTTCATCCGCTGCAGTGAGTTTGTAGAGGCAATCGAAGCGGGTGAAGTTGGCACTGATTATTCAAGGCACTTGGTTTATGAGAAACTAAGTTCTCTGAAAGAATGCAATTTGGATACAGTCGTCTTAGCTTGTACTCATTTTGATTTATATCAGGATGAAATTCAAATAGTTTTTCCGGAAGCAAAGCTAATTACTTCCGGAGTTGCGACCGCAAAAACTTTAAAAAAATTATTAAAAAAACTAAACTTAAAAAATCAAAATCAAAAAGGTGAAGTAAAACTACTAATGACCGGAGAGCTTGAATCATTCCGTAATCGTGCCGACTGGATCTTAAACAGGCAGAGTTTTGAAAAGATAAACTTAGAATAAAAAAAGGGGCTGTAAATAAATAAATTTAAATATGGCCTCAAATAAAGAAAAAGCC
>CALEGD010000103.1 GCA_937877075.1 uncultured Acholeplasmatales bacterium | reverse complement strand
ACCGATCGAAAATGGTTGGTTCCCCATTTTGAGAAAATGCTATATGATAATGCACTTTTGATTACCGCTTATCTTGAAGCCTATCAAGCAACTGCCGATGTACTTTATCTTCAGACCGCGGAAGAAACCGCAACCTATCTCATTCGAGAACTGAAAGCTGATAATGGAGGGTTTTATACGGCGGAGGATGCTGATAGTGAAGGTGAGGAAGGCAAGTTCTATCTCTTTTCAAAAAGTGAAATAGAAACAATTTTAAAAGAAGATTCAAATTGGTTTTTAGACTATTTGAATATAACGGAGAAAGGAAATATTGAAGGCTTAAATATACCGAATTTGCTTGAAAGTAGTGAGATTATTATAGACCGAGATAAATTTGAGGTAGCCAGGCAAAAGGTATTTTCCTACCGAAACGAGAGAGTTAAACCCTTTAGAGACGAGAAGATTCTTACAAGATATAACGGGCTAGTCCTTTCTGCTTTTGCTAGACTTTCCCGGGTTACAAAGAAGGATAAGTATTTTCAGATTTCAAAAAGGATAGTATCTTTTCTTTTTGATAATTTATATCATAATAATATACTATTTTCACGCTATAAAGACGGTGAAATAAAATACATCGGTTATGATGAGGATTATGCTTATTTAATCATGGGATTAATTGATTTGTATCAGGCTAGCTTTATTGAAGATTATTTAAAAATGGCCAAGAAATTGCAGGAAGAATTTCTTGAAAAATATTATAATTTTGATAATGGAGGTTTTTTCCAAATATCTCATGATAGTGAAACTGTAATAATTAAGAGGAAAGAATTTTATGACGGCGCAACCCCCTCAGGAAACTCAGTTGCAGTTGCTAATCTCCTTCGCTTATCTGTCTTGCTGGATAATGTAAAATATGAAGAGCTCGGTAGAGGTTGTTTGGAGTCCTTTGGAAGTGAAATAAATTCACGACCATTGGTATGTATTAATTTTATAACTTCTGTTCTTGCTCTGGAAAAAGGTTATATAAAGATAGAAGTTTGTGGTAGGAAAAAAGAAGATGTAAGAGGATTTATTGATGTAGCGGAGAAGATGAATCTACCTTTTTATGTAATTATTTATTCTGAGGATGAAAAGAGGTTAAAGGACGGAAAGCCCACCGCCTATATTTGTCTGGGGCGAATTTGTCTTGAACCCGTAAATAAAATTTCGGATTTTAAAAAGATACTAGGAAGCGTTTAAGACGCTTTTTACTGTTTTGTATCTTGAATATTACAAAAAATATGATATAATCATTATTTAATGGGATTGGTGAAAATATGATTTTTGGAAAAAATATCAATCGTTTTTATTTTAAATATCTACATTATATCCTTATCGGAATAATTGCTTTATTAGTGGTTGATATCTATCAGTTAAAACTACCTGAAATAGTCGGTGATATCATTGACGGAATCAATGAAAATTGGTTGACGATGGAAAGTCTTCGAGGGTTTTTAAAGGAGATTCTGATTATCGCCCTTATTATGTTTGTTGGCAGATTCCTTTGGAGATTTGCACTATTTGGGAATGGAGTTAGGATTGAAGCCGATTTACGGGAGAAGATGTTTGTTCATTTGGAAGGACTCTCCCAAAGGTATTTTCAAGAAAATAAAACCGGAGCGCTGATGGCCCTCTTTACAAACGATCTGCAAACCATTAGAAGAGCTTTCGGGGCCGGAACATTAATGCTTGTCGATGCGCTTTTTCTCGGAACACTTGCATTTAAAAAGATGATTGATATTAATATTACCCTCACTCTTATCTCTTCGATTCCTTTGCTTATCATTGCAATTTGCGGGAAGATTGTTGGGAATTATATGAGGAAGAAGTTTGCCTTGATGCAAAAGGCATTCGCTAATCTTTCTGATTTTACTCAGGAAAGTTTTTCCGGAATCTCTGTAATTAAGGCGTTTGTTAAGGAAGCAAAAGAACTTCTGGCTTTTAGAAAGATCAACCAGGATACTCGAGATAAGAATATAGACTTCGCCAAAACTGCCTTACTCTTGCAGATTCTGATCAATCTATTTATCAGTTCCATAGTTATCATTATTCTTGGTTTTGGCGGATACCTAGTTTTCAATAGTTATAAGGGTACGGGAAGCTTTTCAATCGGTACACTTTCTAAATTTATATCTTATTTTTCAGCAATGATTTGGCCAATGATGGCAATTGCTAATCTGATCAATTTAAGAAGCCAAGGAATGGCATCATTAAAGAGAATCAATAACTTGTTGAATGAACCGTTTGAAATTAAGGATTTAGAAGACGCTGTTGAATTTTCAATTTCCGGTAAAATTGAATTTCGGAATTTCTCCTTTGCTTACCCAGGTGGAGCTAAGGTACTTGAGGATATCAGCTTTACTCTTAATCAAGGAGAAAGCCTTGGATTAATCGGAAGAACCGGATGCGGAAAAACAAGTTTAGTGGATACTTTATTAAGAATACATAATATAGAAGAGGGTCAAGTATTTATTGATGATGTCGATTTAATGAAGATTAAGGTTAAGGCTCTTCGTGATGCTATTGCCTATGTTCCTCAGGATAACTTCCTCTTCAGCGATACAATTACAAATAATATTAACTTTTCAAGTGAAGCAGCTGATGCTGATAGAATCAGAGAGGTTGCTGAGTTAGCGGCGGTTCATGACAATATTAAGGATTTTCCCATGGAATATGAAACCGTACTTGGTGAAAGAGGAACTACTGTATCCGGAGGTCAGAAACAACGAATTGCCATTGCCAGAGCGTTAATTCGTGATGCTCAGATTTTAATTCTTGATGATTCCGTATCTGCGGTTGACACAAGAACTGAAAAAACAATTTTGGCTAATCTAAAGAAAGAACGAGTTGGAAAAACAACGATTCTCATTGCTCACCGAATCTCTACAATCCAATCCTTAGATAAGATTGCTTTGCTTGATGAAGGTCGATTAGTCGGTTTCGGAACCCACGAGGATTTACTGAAAGTTTGTCCTGAATATCAAAAGATGGTTGAATTACAAAATTTAGAAGATGAGATTGGGGGTGCTGAAAATGACTGAAGCGTCTCAAACTCGTATAACAGATAAAAGGATGATAAAAAGGCTTTTTTCTTATTTGAAGGGTCATACTTGGAGTTTCATCTTATCAATTTTCATGATGTTATTTTCAGTAGGGATTACAATTATCCTTCCCTATCTTTTAGGAAGGGCTTCAAAGTTGCTTGGCCAAACAGGATCTGATTTTACCGAAATTCTTATTATTGTAATTCTCTACGCGGTTTGTGTTGTTGCCGGTGCGTTTTTTCAATATTATCAATCAATTATCCTTCAAAAAATCGGTCAAGATATTATCTTCAAGATAAGACAGGAAGTTTTCTCGCATATTCAAAGTTTTTCTAATGACCAATTCAATAAGGTTCCAGTTGGAAAACTTGTTACCAGAGTAACTAATGATACAAATACCCTCAGTGAAATGTATACCAGTGTTATTGTCAATCTCTTGAAAAACATCTTTACAATCATCGGTGTATTTGTTGCGATGTTAATTTTAAATGCAAGATTGACACTATTAGTTTTAATTCTAAGCCCTTTGCTTGTTGTAATTTCCTTCATTTTTCGAAAGTTTTCTCGGGGAGCTTATCGAGAAGTAAGAAATAACCTTACAAATGTTAATGCCTTTTTGTCGGAAAATATCTCCGGAATGAAAGTAACACAAGTTTTTAATCAAGAAGGAAAGAAACGCAAAGAATTCCGGGAAAGAAATAATGCTTTGAAAAAAAGCTCACTTAAAGAAATCTTCATCTTTGGGGTTTTCCGACCTTCGATTTATGTCCTTTATTTATTAACGACAGCTTTAGTGCTTTGGTTTGGAGCCAGAACCGCAATCGGTGAAATCAGTTTTATACCGAAAGTCGGTTATGACTTAATTATAACCTTCACGCAATATATCGATATGCTTTATAATCCTTTACAGCAACTAGCTGAACAATTCAATATACTACAATCTGCATTTGCTTCCGCTGAAAAAATCTTTGCAGTACTGGATACAAAACCGGAGATAGAGGATGAAGAAGATGCGATAGAATTAGAAGACCTTAATGGTGAGATTGAATTTAAAAATGTTTGGTTCAGTTATCTTCCCGATGAATGGATTTTGAAGGATGTTTCCTTTAAAATTAAACCAAAGGAAACTGTAGCTTTCGTTGGTGCGACCGGAAGCGGAAAGACAACTATTCTCTCTCTGATTGTCAGAAACTACGATATACAAAAAGGTCAGATTTTGATTGACGGTATCAATATCAGAGATTTAAAAAGAGCTTCCTTAAGGAAACGGATCGGTCAAATGCCTCAAGATGTTTTCTTATTTAGCGGTACGATTCTTTCAAATATTCAGATGCGGGAAGATGATATTAGATTCGAAGATGTAAAACAAGCAGCAGAATATGTAAATGCTGATAAGTTTATTGAAAAGATGCCCAATGATTATCATGAAGAGGTTAGGGAAAGAGGAAATAACTTTTCCTCAGGTCAAAGACAACTTATCTCCTTCGCAAGAACTGTTGCTCACAAACCGAAAGTAATGATGCTAGATGAAGCTACTGCCAATATTGATACCGAAACAGAAACATTAATTCAAGATTCTTTGAAGAAAATGATGAATATTGGTACGATGGTGATTGTGGCCCATCGCCTTTCTACTATCCAACATGCCGATAAAATTATCGTTTTATCAAAAGGCGAGATTGTAGAGGAGGGAAATCATCAGGAACTTTTGAAGCAAAGGGGACATTATTATAAACTTTATCAGTTACAAATGCAGGATCGAATTAAATAAATGAAAAAAACGCAAGCGGAAATCCGTTTGCGTTTATCTTTTCCAAGTTCTTGGTGAGAAAAGAATCAGAATTGGGAATATCTCCAGTCTTCCGGAAAGCATTATTATAGATAAAACTAGTTTAGAAAAACTGGAAAAAGAGGAAAAATTCCCCGTTGGTCCGACAATCGCTAAACCCGGACCAACATTACTGATACAAGCGAGAGTAGCGGTAAAATTTGTAATAAGGTCCTTACCGTCTATAGAGATAAGTAAGACACCAATTAAGAGCAGAAATATATAAGCTATAAAGAAAGCCGATACCCCTTTTCCAACCTCTGGTTCTAATGGCTTTCCCTCAAATGTTAAGGAAGAAACCCTTCTGGGATTGATGCTGTATTTAATCCCGCCAGCTGTTGACCCAGCCATACCGCCGACGAACATTAAGAGTACGAGAATCCATCTTGAAAAACTTGGCCAGAGATTAAAATCGGTGGTTGTATAACCGGTAGTAGAGATAATTGATCCGGTTTGGAAAGACGAATACCTAAAGGCTTCACTTAGAGTTTTAAATGTTCCGGAATAATAGAGGTTAATAGCTATAAGAATAATTGCACCGACGATGATAAAAAGATAAAGCCGTAATTCTTCACTTTTAAAAGCATCTTTGATATGACCTATCAAAAGCAAATAAAAGATATTGAAATTAATTCCGAAAAGAACCATGAATATTGTTATGACAATATCAACATAAAGGCTGTTATAATAAGCAATACTATTGTTTTTTATTGCAAATCCGCCTGTTCCTGCCGTCCCTAATCCATTACAAAAGCTGTCAAAGAGTGGCATTTTGAATGCTAGTAAGATAATTAGTATGACCGTCATTGCAATATAAATGCTGTAAAGAATCCTAGCGGTTATTCTTACTTTGGACACCAATTTTCCAACTTGAGGACCGGGAGACTCGGCTTTTAAAATATACATTGAACTGGCGTCGGTATTCGGTAAAATAGCTAGTACGAAGACTAGGACGCCCATTCCTCCGACCCAGTGAGTAAAACTTCTCCAGAAAAGAAGACTGTGACTCATCGCTTCTATATCCTTCAAAATACTGCTACCGGTTGTTGTAAAACCGGAGACGGTTTCGAAAAAGGCATCAAAGAAATTAGGTATTTCTCCACTGATAATAAAAGGCAGAGATCCGAAAAATGATAGTAAAATCCAGGATAATCCAGTGATAACGAATCCTTCACGTACATATAATTGTTTTTTACTTGATTTTTTGGTTTTTAAAACATAGCTTAATAAAATAAGTATGAAGATTGGGATTGAATAGGCAAAATAAAGATTTTCATGATAGATAATTGAAACTATAAGTGGAAATAGTAGTAAAAAAGCTTCTACCCGTAAGAGATTACCGATGAAATTAAATATTAATCGATAGTTCATTTTATTTGAATATTTCCTCAAAATCTGTCAGTATTCTTCCCGCAGTTACAACAATAACATTGTCTTTAGGTAAGATATAATCTTCACCCCTGGGGATAATAACTTGATTATTACGGATAATGCAAGCGATTAGAATGTTTTCTTTTAGTTTCAAATCTTTAAACTTAATATTTGTATAATTGGTTTCATTGGAAATATGAAATTCCGCTGCTTCGACTTGGTCGTTTACAAGTTTATATAAAGTTTCAAACTTGCTGTTCATAGAGTTTTCGAGTGATCTTACATAACGAAGGATTATATATGCGGTTAGTGCTTTTGGAGAAATAACCGTTCCCAGTCCTATGCTTTCGAGAATATCATGATAGGCAAAGCGATTGACTTTGGTAATTACTTTTGGAACTTTTAGTTTTTCAGAAAGAAGGGAGATGACGATATTTTCTTCATCAAGACCGGTTAAGGTTACAACCGCATCCATCGTTTCAATTCCTTCTTCAAACAACAAAGTTTTATTACTTCCGTCGCCGGCGATAACTACAGCATCCGGAAGAGCTTCACTTAATTCATACGCTCGTTTTTCATCAACTTCAATAATCTTCACTTTGGAATTTGATTCTATTAATTGTTTCGCAAGATAATAAGTGATTTTACTGCCGCCGATGATCATGATATTTTTGGATCTACTTCTATATAATCCTATTTTTTTGAAAAACTGGGTAATATCTGCTTTTGAAGCGGTAACATAAAGTTTGTCTTTAGACTGGATAATAAAATCGCCTGAAGGAATATAAACTTCACCGCTTCTTTCAACTGCGCAAATTAAGAAAATGATTTGTAGTTCACGTCTAAGGTCGGCCAAGCTTTTATTTACCAGAATTGAATCATGTTCAACTTTCATTTCTACAATTTCCACTTGGTTTTTCGAAAAGCTATCTATTTTAATAGCGGAAGGGAATCTTAAGATTCTAGATATTTCATTTGCTGCTTCAAGTTCTGGATTTACAATCAAATTTAATCCCAGTTCCTGATTGATAAAGTTGATTTGATCGGAATAATCAGGATTTCTAACCCTGGCAATTGTGTGAAAAATCCCACTTTTCTTACCGACCAAACAACAAAGGATATTTAATTCATCGCTGGAAGTTGTTGCTATTAGCAAATCAGCTCTCTTTGCTTCAGCTTCGATTTGAATCGGATAACTGGCCCCGTTACCGACAACTCCCTTTATATCATAATTATTTACAACTTCGTTTACGGTTTTATTGTTAGTGTCAATTACAGTAATATCATGTCCTTCTTTGACCAAAAATTGAATAATCGTGCTGCCGACTTTGCCGGCACCGATAATTATGATTTTCATAGCAGATTAAAATATTATTCTTTTTGTCGGATAATATTTTGACTCCTTTCTTAAACGGATGTATATATTTTATAATAGTTGCCTTATTTAATCAATAAATTTTTCTTCTTTATATTAATGTCATAATATGATATAATATTTAATAATATTTATGAGCGGTGATTTTTTGAAAATTAAAGATGTAGAAATAAAGAATCCTATAGTTTTAGCGCCAATGGCAGGATATACAAATCGAACTTTTCGGGGAATTATCAAAGAATTCGGAGCCGGACTCGTATACTCAGAAATGATTAGTGCTCACGGATTACATTATAACAATGAAAAAACAATTGAACTGACCCAAGTTAGTCCGAAGGAACACCCAATTGCAGTGCAGATTTTTGGGGGTGAGGTGGGTTTATTGACTGAAGCCGCCGTCTTTATCGACAGACACACTGAGGCCGATATTATTGATATTAATATGGGTTGTCCGGTTCGCAAGGTTTTAAAGGCTGAGTCCGGGAGTAGATTACTCACGGACCCCGATAAAATTTACCGGATTATTTCCTCGATTGTC
>CALEGD010000102.1 GCA_937877075.1 uncultured Acholeplasmatales bacterium | reverse complement strand
TGTAAGAATTGCGGCTATGCCCAGTCTTGCACCGACAAGAATATAAGGGAAAGCTGAAGGAATCATAATATGAATAAATAGATCTTTATCGCTGGCTCCGAATGTATAAGCCGCTTTAACCAAAGTGCGGTCGACTTCTTTAATTCCTTGGTAAATGGTCACAACCATTACCAGAAACGCCGCAATAAAGATAATCGTATATTTCTCTGCTTCTGTTAATCCCATGGCCAGAATGACTAGGGGAATCAAAGCAATCGGAGGAATGGTTCTGAAAAACTGAATCCAAGGCTCAATTAAAGCTCTTACCTTAGGATACCATCCCATTAGGAAGGCAACCGGAATCGAAGCAATAAATGCAACCGAAAACCCGACCATAACTCTTTGTAGGGAAGCCCAAATATCTTTAAAATAACGACCATTTGCATTTATTTGATTTACAAGTTCGTTATAAACCTGTTTTGGACTTGCAAGGAAGGTATTGATTGTCGGAATCAGGGTCAGTAAATACCAAAGGAAGATACCTAAAGCGATTGATACTGCCGATAAAATTGCCTTTTGCCTTTTACTGCCGTCGCTAAAATCCTTTAATTTTCTCATTTTAATAGGATTTTCATTTTGCATATTCATTTCTTTATTAATTTCTGTATTCATAATCCACCTTTATTTCTGCAATTCCTTAGTAATCGCTATTTTCGCATCCTGATGTTTCTGTAAGAAGGTCACAGGAAAAGCGGATGTAACTTCCCCAAATAAAGCCCTTCTGACCACCGAACGATGCCAGGGTCTAAAGCAGTAAAGATGTATCTTTCTACTTTCAAGGATTTGTTTCATACCGATTGTTATACAATAATCAGGCATCAGATAATAGGCACCGTCAAACTCATTCAAAGCATTTACAAGTTTGGTTTCACGAGATATCTTTTGAATTCGAAAGGAAAGTTTGGTAAACTCTTCCGCACCAATCCTCTCTTCTGGTTCCGGAGGCTCATTAAAGGCAAGATGTCCATTAATACCGATCCCACCGAAACAGCTGTCGACTCCGCCGTGCTTTTTAATCACTTCCTCAAGATAATCGAAATTATCTAAAGTAGGAAAGAGCCTCTGCCTTTCTGGCATGATTAAGTCCTCGGAAATCTGATTGTAACATTGTTCTTTCATCAATCGACGAAAACTTAAAGGATCATCCTCGGAAATCAGATTTTTATCATCTTCCAAATATTCATCCATATTGATAAAGGTAGTATCCTTAAGGCTGATTCTTTCCGAATTTACCCGTTCTACAAAATATTTGTATTGGCCAACCGGCCCCAGAGGAACAATGAAAAGGGTCTTTTTCCCCGCCAAATTATTTTCTATAATCTCCTCAACCATTTTATCGGCCATGTCTTTAAAGGCTGCTTCCGGATTATCAAAAACCAAAAGTGGAATTTTGCCTTCAAAAAGCTTTTCGCCATTATATTTTAAATAATTCATCTTTCACCTCGATAAGATTTTGCCATTTCTTCAAGACTCTTAACCTCAAGATTGTAAGCATCTCCAATGCTTCCAAAATTGATGATTGCCATCGCACAAATTTCATAAACAGCATTTTTAAGAGCCCGATAGATTTCTTCTAATTCCAGAGTGGAAATCCTTTCTTGAAGAAGGTCATCCAAATAAGGAGTTAAATAATTTCGATAATCAAACTGTTCGGGTTTGTTATTCAAAAGTTGATAGACTTTTGATGAAGCAACTAAATCCGGATTCTGATGATATAATTCAAGAATATTCCGGGTCGTTGCCAAGCGAATATCGGTATCAATATTAATTTTCGATATTCCCATCGGAATTACTTCTTGCAATTGTTTTATCGGAATACCGTTACCGGATACCGCTTTCCCGAGGGCATTTATTTCACTCACAATATATTCGGGAACAAGACTTGAACCATGTGATACTAGTGTACCGTGAATCTTCTCATGGCGCATATTCTCTATAGAAGCGACAACAATCTCTTTCCTTAATTTCACATTCAATCCTTTTACGGCTCCGTGCTTGGTACCGTAAGAAATAGCCAAAGAGTCACAACCGGCCTTTTTAAAAAAGTCAACTACGCTCATTGGATTCGTATAAGAACTGTTCTCGGCAAAGACATCATCCTCAGTCCCGGCCAAGATTCCTAGTTCACCTTCAACGGAAACTCCGCGTTCATGGGCATATTCTACAACCTGTTTAGTCAAAGCTACATTTTCTTCATATGGAAGAGATGAACCGTCAATCATTACCGAGGAGAACCCGGCATCAATCGCCAGTTTAACGCTTTCAAAACTACGTCCATGATCCAAATGTAAGACAACCGGAATTCTGCTTGCTTCCCCAAGGCTTCGAACTTTATCGGCAATCTTTTTCATTCCTACCGCTTTTTCTTCCAAAGTCCCGTTAAGGAAATCAGGGTTACCGCTTAAATAGGTGGTTGCAGGTTCCGCAACCTGAATAATAGCGGCACTGCGAAGTTGTTCATGGATTTTTATTACCGCTTCTGCCTGACAAGGAAGATTGATATTAAAAGCACCATGAGCAAATTTCATCTTTTGAGCCCTATTGAGAATTGGATTCATCGAAATATAAGGCATAATTAATCATCCTTCATGCAAAGATGAACACCGGCGGTTGTATAAGTCTTCGGAAGGGCAAGAATATTCGGTTTTTTCCCAACATATTTTTCTGCATCCTTCAAAGCTTCTTCAACCGTAGCTCTGGTCTTCATCCCCATTCCTCTGGCATAACCAGGTTCTTTAGCTCCGACGATATAGATTGCAGAGGTCTGCATCTCGGCTATATGAGCACAACTAATCATCGAAAACCCATGATAAGGGTGGTATCCATGTTCGTTTTGATATTTTCTGATATATTCTTCGTTAGTAGCAAGTTTCTCAGCATATTTTTCTACATTTGGTAAGATATTATTTCCTTCAGTTTGGAAGAGATTGTAGATCTCCCGATAAGCCGGAAATTCTTCATCATGGAAGAAACCGTCACAAATTGAGGCACAGATAATAACTGCATTTTCATTCATAATCCGTTTATGTCTGGTAATATTTGCAGCGATGGCTTGCATTATCAAAATTGGGTTGGTTCCCATTCCGTTTCCGTAATGGAACATAACCGGCATTCCGAAAACCAGAACATCATATTTCTTTTCAGCCCATTTAAGATAAGTCCTTTTATCGGCAACTTCCCAAGACAGGGGTTGAATTAGTTCCGAATCTCCAGTAAAAACAGCAATTTGTCTTTGATAAGAATCGAGAACGGCATCACAGGTAAAGAATTTCTTACCCATCGATTTTTCCATATGCTTACCGATTGCATCAAATTTCTTTCTCATCAAAGAATGACCGGATACGGGAACAAAATCCGGGCGATGCATTACTTCCGGAGTATGGTGAGCGGAAATACATTGCCAATTGGTAATTCCCGTCGCACAATGCTTATAACCGCCGCTATAACCGCCATAAGGATTTCCGAGAGCATGGCCGATCATAACCGCTAAGTCGGCATCAAAAACTTCCTTGTTCATAATGACATGAGAATGAAATTCTTCCTCAAAACCGAGATCAATCATATTATCATGGTCTTCGCTGTCATGGTTGACAATCTGACCGAGAGGATTATATTCATTAAAAATCTTTTCTCCCAAAAGAGATTTAATTTCCTCCGGTTTGTTTTTACGATGCAAACCGTTACTACAAATCAATTTGATATCTTTTTTATCGACTCCGGCCTTTAAACATTCGTCTATAATAATCGGAATACTAGTCTTTCGATGTGAATCGTCTTGAAAACCACCTTTTACGCGGTCGGGAAAAACGATAACAACTTTACTTCCCGGGCCGACCTGTTCGCTAATCGGTTTCACACCAATCGGATTTTGAATCGACTTCTTGGTCTCTTCATACACATCCTTTAGAAGCGGTGGATCAAGGACTGTCTCACCGGCAATAAATACATCCGTATTTTCATCCGGAAGATTAACATCCATAAAGCCTTTCCCATATTCAAGTGTTACTTTCATTAAATGGCCTCCTTATATGTTTCTACAATTTTACTGAAATCTTCAATACTGAAGCCGAAATCAGCTCCGAATTTTGTGAGGGCGATTAAACCACCGTCAAGAGTCGGAATGCTAGCAAGCATCTTTGCATTCTCCTGCTTCAGGCCGCCTCCGTAAACAACTTTTAAGTCATAAATACTTTTTATATAATTAACAATTTCACTGATATATTCTTTTCCGGGAGGGGTTTTACCGACGCCAATCGCCCAAATCGGTTCATAAGCAATTGTTATTTTACTTAAGTCGAGATCTTTCAAACCAATTGTTAATTGTCTTTTTAAAACTTCGAAACGATTCTCTTGTTCTTCTGCCTTTTCACCGATGCAATAAAGAACATTGAGCCCAGCTTTAACCGCACAAAGTATTTCTTTATTTAATACTAGATTAACATCTCCGGCACCGCCGCCCAAATCAATTAAAGTTTGTTTACCATGTCGCTCTTCACAGTGACCGATCATTACTTCGGTTACTCCTAAAGCTTTCATTGATTTGGCGGTTCTAAAACTTGTATAAGCACCGAAATTGCCGCCAATTTCTACATCCGAAAAATGGACTCCTTGGCAACCAATCTTAACTCTTCTAGCTTCCTTAACCGCCGGAATGAGGTGAGCTTCCGGAAAAAATATTGTATAATCAAGGCCGGAAAGCTGATCCAGTCCCGAAACAATTTTCTCTGCCCAAAGGGATCCGATTGCCAGATTATTAATTCCACCGTATTCCTTAGGAATATCGAACCTCTTTAAATTTAAATAAATTTTTTTCATCCGATTCTCCTTTTTAATTAATTTTCTATTTATTATTATGTTAAAAAAATGAAATTCTATTTCCTTTTTAATGAAATTTGCGATAAAATGCATAATTTTTAAAGCAAACGTTTTCAAAGTTGCCAATAAAAAAGATGTATAGATGGAGATGATAAGCTTTCTGCAAATCAATCCCCATAATACATCCCTTGAAAACCTAAAAAATAAAAATGCAAGAAAAGTAAATATCTGATATTTCAAATATTTTCCCCTTTTCTTGCATACCCTAAGTAATTTCTTACAATTTTATTATACAATTAAATTTTGATAATTTCAATTGGTTCTAAGTCTTTTAAAATACGGGTTTATTATAAATCATATAATGAAAACGTTATGTATTTTTAAAATATATATAAATTTCCAAAATCTTCTAAAGTTTGCATAAGGCCAAAAAGTCCAGTGCAGCCGGTGTAAGATATTTGTTTTTATGGTAAATTATATGTAATTTTCGATGTAAATTAAGGCCTTGAATCTTTATTTGTTTGACGATTCCTTCCTCGAGAGCACTCTTAACGAGAAGGTAGGGAAGAATTGAAACTCCTAGACCTTGACCGACAGCCCTAATAATTGCCTGGGTACTGACGCTTTCCCAAATCGGAGTGGTTTTAAGATTAAAAGTAAGCAATGCAGCATCAAAAATATTTCTGCCTCCGCTTCCTCTTTCCCTCATAATTAAGTCTTGCCTGCTAAGGGTCTCTGCATCAACTTCTACTTGATTACTTAAAGGATGGCTCGGAGCGCAAATACAAATCAACTCATCATCCAGGAAATTTATTGTTTCCAATTTCGGATTATCAATAATCCCTTCGGTAAAAGCAAAATCAACCTTGTTGCTAATAACATGATCTTCGATAATCTGGGAATTATCAATGGTGACATAAACCTTAATTTGAGGATGGGTTTTTTGAAACTCCTTGACATATTTCGGTAAAAAATAATTTCCGATTGTAATACTGGACCCAACCCTGAGAGTCCCCATCAAATCCCAATTCTTCATTCCGCTTTCTAGTTCATCAAAGAGATAGATAATATGTTTCGCATAGTTTAAAAACTGAGAACCGGTATCGGTCAGATGAAGCCTTCTGGAAATCCGGTCAAATAATTTTACCCCGTAATAATTCTCAAGTTCACTAATTGCCAGGCTGACTGAGGGCTGAGCTAGATAGAGTTTATTAGCAGCTTTAGTAACACTTCCGGTCTCACAAACCGCTACGAATATTCGTAAATGTCTGATGGTCATAACACACCTTTTATATTTCTTTCATTATAATCTTAATAATATTATACTATTTTACTTATATTAAAGCAAGTGGTATAATAAGGACAAAGGGAAAACATTTTTGGATAATCCTAAAATTAATTGAATATACTATATTTGGAATCTGAATGAATTAATAGCAGGAGTAAATATGAAAAATAAGTTAAGTATATATAAGAAACTATTCACCACAACTTTTTACCTAAGTGCTTTTACCTTTGGTGGAGGTTTTGTAATCGTTCCCTTAATGAGAAAGAAATTTGTCGATGAATTGCATTGGATTGAAGAAAAAGAGATGCTTGACTTAATCGCAATAGCACAATCTTCTCCGGGAGCCATAGCAGTCAATGCCTCTATTATTATCGGTTATCGGGTCGCCGGAATTATGGGATCCTTAATTTCCGTTCTCGGAACTGTTCTTCCACCTTTCATTATTCTCTCTGTCATTTCTTATTTTTATGCAGAGTTTCGAGACAACCATATTATTAATGCAATATTAATGGGAATGCAAGCAGGAGTTGTTGCGGTGATTGTTGATGTTGTCTTAAGCCTGGGAATCGGAATTGCCAAGGAAAGAAGAATATCCTCCATGATAATTATGCTCGGTGCTTTTATCGCAACTTACTTCTTCGAAGTCAACATCATTCTGATAATCCTAATCTCGGGAATTATCGGACTACTCACATTCTTGTACAGAAAAAAGCGAAATAAAGAAGGTGTTGACATATGATTTATTTAAAACTATTCTGGAGTTTCTTTCAAATCGGACTTTTCAGTATCGGCGGCGGTTATGCGGCTATGCCCTTGATTCAAGAACAAGTTGTTGATATAAACCAATGGCTCAGCATGCAAGAATTTGTTGATTTAATTACGATAGCAGAAATGACTCCAGGTCCAATCGCTATTAACTCCTCAACATTTGTCGGTACGAGAATTGCAGGAGTAGGCGGCGCCATAGTCTCAACCATCGGTTGCGTCCTTCCGTCTTTGATTATTGTTTTTACTCTTGCTTATATATATTATCGTTTCCAGAAACTTTCCGCAATCCAAGGCGTACTGAGTGGTCTCAGGCCTACAGTAGTGTCCTTGATTGCATCAGCCGGTCTTTCTATTTTGATTATGGCTTTTTGGGGAACCGGACCGATTAATCTACAAGATACAAACTTTATAGCAATTGGAATATTTCTAGTCGGATTCTTAATTTTAAGGGTATTCCGTACAAGTCCGATTCTAGTAATGCTCGGTTCGGGAATCCTAGGTTTAGTGGCCTATTTATTATAAATATTGAAAAGAACAATTATATATTGTTCTTCAGGTTGTTGACAAAGTCAGCAGCCTTTTTCTTTACTCAAAATAAATTTTATTA
>CALEGD010000101.1 GCA_937877075.1 uncultured Acholeplasmatales bacterium | reverse complement strand
CATTCTCTTCATTAGGAATGGAAAACGGAACCGAAGACATTTATGTTTTCTCTGGGGCTTTTATAAAGAAAGCTGATGGCACTTATGCAGAAAGATACGGTTTAGTAAACACTTATTCATCCAAAATAGGTGATGTGGTTAATTATTTCCATTTTGATGAAAACGGCTATAAAAAAGAAAATTTAAAGAACTAAACATTAAAGATAAAGTCCAATTATCTTGAAAATATAAGAAAGGGAATTAGTATAGTATTTGGACTCTTGTTATACTATCGAGTATTTATGAAAAAGAAAGTTTTATTTTTACTATTGATTATTGTTTCTATTCTGTTTGTTGGATGTGAACAAGAAACGCCCAAATTAACAACTCCCACTATTTCAGTTAATCAAACAATTGTATCGTGGACAGAAGTTGAAAATGCGAAAGGTTATGTAGTAGTTATTAATGGTGTAGAATATGAAGAAATAAAAACCTCATATGATTTTTCAGATCTAGCAATTGAAGATTTAGTAATTAAGGTAAAGGCCGTTTCAGCTTCTGATAAATTCCTTGATTCTGATTTCTCTGAAGAATTAAATTACGATTTTAAAGAAGTACTTACAGCGCCAACAATCAGTATCAACAATAATATTGTATCGTGGACAGAAGTTGAAAATGCAGAAGGTTATCTCGTTAAGTTAAATGATACTGAAGTTTCGATAACTTAGTTAAGTTTTGATTTTTCGGATTATGCAATTAAAGATTTAGTGATATCTGTAAAAGCGCTCGGTGATGGAGATGATTATTTAGATTCTACTTATTCTAATGAAGTTAATTTCAAACATAAAATTAAACTAGATTCTCCAGTTATTTCACTTGCTGGAAAAATTGTTAGTTGGATTTCAGTGCAAAACGCGGAAGGATATGTTGTTGTTATTAATGGTGTTGAATATGAAGAAACTACAAATTCTTTTGATATTTCAGATTATGCAAACAAAGATTTAAAAATCAGCGTTAAAGCAAAAGGTAATGGCGTTGAATATTTAGATTCTGACTCATCGAATGAAGTAAATTATATAATTACCTATACATTATCGAAGCCAACTATAAGAGCAGATAAAAATACAATTAGCTGGGATGCGATAGACAACGCTGCTTCGTATATTGTCTATGTTAATGATGATTTTATTACAACTGAAACCAATTCCTATACGCTTGATGCCATGGTTTTTGGAAGTTTCGAGGTAAGTGTTAAAGCAGTCGGCGATAATTATAGATATTTCGATTCTGAAATATCTAATAAACTGCAGATTTCTATTGGTATTAAATTAGACGGTTTATTAGATGATGAGCAGTGGGTTTGTAACGGCTATTCTTATTACGCTGCTGAAGCAGATAATACTGTAGAGGTTGAAACTATTAGTTACTTACACCAGAAAGGTATCTATTTAGGTTTCATCGTTAATGACTTAAACGCAGAAATTATTTCTTCTTTACCAAATGAAAATCATGGCAGTGGAATTTCCTTCTTTATTTCGGATGGACCGCTGAATACAAAAACCAGTCACATGTTAAGAATTTTTATGGATGGATATTACCGATGTGCTAGATACGAAGGAACTCGTTGGTATGGAGTGCAAAATGATTACTTTTTAGATATTGAAGTAGCTACAACTATAACAGAAGAAGGATATATCATAGAAGCCTACTTCCCATTCTCTTCATTAGGAATGGAAAACGGAACCGAAGACATTTATGTTTTCTCTGGAACTTTTGTAAAGAAAGCTGATGGTACTTTTGCGGAAAGATATGGCTTAGTAAACACTTATTCATCCAAAATAGGTGATGTGATTAATTATTTCCATTTTGATCAAAATGGATTCGTACCAAACGAAATATATTTTGATAATATTGTCTTAGAAAACGATGATTTAGTTGACGGATACTTCGTTAAAGAATTTGAAATTTACTCATCAGAAAACAAGTTTAATAAACTTGCAGGTGTCACCTTCGCGAGTGATTATTTCTCAGAAATCGGAAATGGAGTTTATAAATTAAGTATTCCAGTCTCTGAAATTGAGTCCTTTGTTGAATCTCAAGATTTCCTATTAACATACGAAGACCTTGAAGCAAGCTTGACGGTTCAATATCTAGAAATGGATCTTGATGGTATTCTTGATGAAGACCAATGGGGTGAAAACACCTACTCTACAAAAAACACCGCCTCTAATGTTTCCCAAACAATCTACAGTTATCTAGGTAATGCAGGACTTTACCTTGGAATTGAAGTTTTTGATTCTAATGTAGTGGTAGAAGGAAATAAATCTCATCTAGAAGTCTTCTTAAATCTTGGAGAAGAGTTGGGAATCGGGAATTCCTGGCAATTACGTTTCTATGCTTCAGGGACTGTAAGAACCTATGTCTATAAAACACCTGGCTCTGATGGCTGGGCATGGACAGAAACACCGGTGAATCTTAATTCTAAAATTGTATTAACTGAGACAGGTTGGATTATAGAAGCATATTTTCCATATAAATCTTTGAATGTGACAGAAAAATTAGTTAGTTTTGATCTTCTATCATATCTTGGTTTTGTAAAAGAAGGAGCCACTAATGTCACGATTTTAGACGGAGATAAATCTGTCAATAATGCTTACAATACTAATCTTGATAATTATGTTAGTTTTAATTCAAATGGTTTTGTCCCCAAAGGAATCTATTTTGATAGTATTGTTTTAGGAAATAAAGATTTAGTTGATGGAGAATATGTTAAGGAATTTGAGATCTACTCATCAGATAATAGACTTAGCAAACTTATAGGTGCCTCCTTCACGAGTGAATATTTCTTGGAAATTGGAAATGGTCTTTATAGATTAACTATTCCAGCCTCAGAAATTACTTCTTTTCTTGAAACCCAAGAATTCTTAGTATCTTACGAAGCCCTAGAAGCAAGTATTTCGGTTCAATATATAGAAATGAATCTTGATGGTATTCTTGATGAAGAAGAATGGGCATCAAGTACTTACTCTACTAAAAACACAGCCTCTAATGTTACTCAAACAATCCATAGCTATTTAGGAAATACCGGGCTCTATTTAGGGATTATAGTTTTAGATTCCAATGTAGTGAGCGATACTGATAAAACCCATCTTGAAGTCTTCTTAAATATTGGAGAAGAATTAGGAATTGGGAACACTTGGCAATTCCGTTTCTATGCATCAGGAAGTCTAAAGACATATGTCTACATAACACCTAGTTCCGATGGCTGGGCATGGACAGAAGTGACTGGGGAAAGCAAGTTAAATATAACTGCCAATATTTCTTTGACTGAAAATGGTTGGGTTGTAGAAGCATATCTTCCATATACAACTTTGAATATGACTGAAAAGCCAGCAGATTTTGATCTTCTTTCCTTGATGTGCTTTGTAGAAGCAGGTGAGACAAGTGTCAATGTCTATGATGGTGATAATAAGTCTAATAACTTTTATGTTATTAATTATAATAATTATCTTAAGTTTAATCTCGGTGGATATATTGAAGAATAATCAGAAGGAAAACAGCAGTTGCCTTCGGGCATCTGCTGTTATAAATATGAAAAGAATTTTAATACTTATAGTTATGTTATTTGGAATTTGTTTAACGGGTAATAAACCGGTAGTTAAGGCAATTGAAAAGCAAATTGATGTATATCTGATTGCTGGCCAATCAAATGCCGCTGGTTTTTCAACCAATAATCGTTCTTTACTATTAAATCTAGATGAGCGTTATGTTAATGGCTTTAGTGATGTTTTATATTATGGAAGAGTTGGCAATGAAAAGTTATATAACCTTGTTAATGTGAAATCCGGGTTGGGCTCAAATGAACGCATTGGTCCCGAACTAGGCATGGCCTCAGTTTTATCTGATCATTATCAAGGCCGAAAAACAACATTAATAAAATTTGCAGTTGGTGGTGCTTATTTAGCTGATGAACCGAATCATAATGTGTCTGTATCACATGGGACTTGGTCATCTCCGACTATGATTGCTGAAAATGGCGGAAAGAAATTTACCAAATCAGGCTTGATTTATGAGAACTTCTTGAAGACTGTAAATGATGGTTTTTTTGCTTTAAAAGCACAAGGGTATACTCCAATTATTAAGGGTATTGCTTGGATGCAGGGCTGTCAAGATGCTTGGTCTTCCACTCATGTTTATAAATACGCCGAAAACTTATCAATGTTCATAAGTGACTTGCGAAGCGATTTGGGAAAAATTATGAATGCTGATCTTTCGAAACTCCCCTTTGCAATCGGTAAAATAAATTCTAAATATAATGCGTCATATGTAAATGAAGTGCGAAAACAACAAGATATAGTTTTAGGAAGCGTTAAGTATACCTATGAAGTAGAAACCAGTGAATTAGCTTTGCCTGGCACCGATAATGCCCATTTTAATACAGCGGATATGGTAGAATTGGGAAAACTCTTTGCTAATGCTTTATTAACCGTAAACAATAGTAATTTTGTGAAAATAAATTCTTTATCAGGAGGAAATGGTATCGGCGGTGGTTGGAAGGTTCCGGGAGATACCTGCAAGTTAATAGTGATAGCAGATAAAGGTTATGGTTTTTCTAAGGCAATTATGACAATAAACGGAAAAGAAGTTGATATCACAAATGATTTTATTGGCAATCAATACCAGTATATAATGCCTAAAGAAGATGTTGAATTTACCTTATTATATATTCGCTTGCCAGTTTATAATATTAATATTAATCTAGGAAATGGTGGAAATATTTACCGAACAATTTCTACTAGAAACCCCTATCAAGGGGAGGAGATTACCTTTACAGTTATGGCGTCTAAAGGTTATGAATTAGCTTCGTTCATTATCAATGGTGAAGAAGTAGAGTTGACAGAGAACAATACTCATACTTTGGTTGTTAATCAGGATTTAGATGTTGAAGCTAAATTTACACTTATTAGTTCATCTGAAGACAATTCAGACGGAAACAATAATGAACCAATTATAGAAGAGACAGGATGCAAATCAAATCAAATTGTATTACCATTTACTCTCTATACAATTGGTATGCTATTCTTTGCTTTTTTTAGAAGAATAAAATTAAAGTGAAAGAAACTAGATTTCAATTTAGAAAGAGGAAAATTTTATGATTAAACAGTTGTTGCCCGCTTACCCCCTATTCGTCAAAGATCCTTATTTTTCTGTTTGGGCAAATGATGAAATCTTAAATAAAGGTAGCACCATCTTTTGGAATGGTTTGGAAAGACCGATGTATGGTGTAATTTGGGCTAACGAGACTTTGTATAGTTTTTTAGGTGATGTAGAAGATAGTATTAGGTTAACACAAAAATCACTTCAGATTACAGCTTTTTCAACCGATTACGAGTTTGAATCAGATTTATTTAGCTTGAGGGTTTCATTTATTTCTCCCCTTGATCCTCGTGATTATCGAATTTTATCATGCCCTGTTTGTTATTTTGATTATGAAGTGACTCCAAAAACACCTATAGATAGTTTTAAGATTGCTTTAATTCTAGATGAAAAGCATTGTTATAATAAGAAAGCAGAAACTATTATTGGTGGTAGTTTTGATCGAATTCAATATCAAACTGCTTATTTTGGTTTAAACCGTCAATACCCAATGTCTCATATGGGAGATAGCATGGCCGCCGATTGGGGTTATACTTATTTGGCAGCAAAAAAAGCTTTGTATTGTTCAAAAACTGCTTTAAAAGATTTTTATAAAACCGGAGAGTTAAATTACAAACACCTTGACAATGAGAAGAAATTCTTAATAGGAGTAGATGTTTATAGCAACCTGCGCGAAACCGTGGAAGATAAAATGATGGTTGCATTTGATGATACCTGTTCGGTTTACTACTTTGGAGAATGGCTCAAAGGGTATTATTTTAAAGATGGAGCTACAATTTTCGATGCACTGGATGAGGCTTATAATGATCATGATTTGATACTAAAAAAATTAGATGCATTTGATTTAGATTTACAAGAGCGTTGCCGGCCATTTGGGGAAGACTATCTCTTGTTAAATTATGCATCCTTACGGCAAACTCTAGGCGCGCATAAACTTGTAGAGAATAAAGATGGAGAAATTTTATTTTTGTCTAAGGAGTGTCATTCCAATGGTTGTATTGCGACCGTTGATATTTCATATCCTTCAATGCCTTTTTTCTTACTCTATAACCCTGAGCTTTTAAAAGGAATGCTATTACCGGTATTTAAATTTTCCAAATATCCGATTTGGCAATTTAAGTATGCTCCTCATGATGCCGGAACTTTTCCATATTGCATTGGACAAACTTATGGTTTAATTACTCATACTTCAGAACATAATTCTCATCTTGGAAATAGTATCCAAAGGGATAGAAGTAATGGCCAAATTGTCAGCCATCCAAAATTTTATACTTATCCAAAAAATTCAAATATTTATAAAGAAGAAAACCAAATGCCAATCGAAGAATGTAGTAATATGTTGATAATGACGGCTGCACTATTGTTGAAAGATGGCGAGGTAGATTTATGTTTAGAAAATTTCGACTTACTCAAACAATGGTGTGAATATCTAGTTGAAGAAGGACTGATTCCAAAGAAACAATTGTGTACTGATGACTTTGTGATGAGGCTAGATAAGAATATAAACCTTTCAATTAAAGCAATAATAGGAATTAAGGCTTTTGGGATTATTGCTCGAAAACTGAAAAGGAATTATTTGGCTAAATGGGCTGATAAGCAAGCAGAAGAATTTTCCAATCAATTCCATAAATTATGCAATAAAGGCTCGCATATCCCGCTAACTTATGACTCTGATGCAGAAACCTTTAGTTTGAAGTATAATTTTGCTTTTGATATTCTCTTTAAGACAAATCTTTTTGATCAAGAGATGTTGGAAAGAGAAGTCGATCATTACCTAGAGGTAATGGAAGAATATGGTGTGCCTTTAGATAGTAGGTCTTCAATAACGAAAAGTGATTGGCAAATTTTTACTTGCTTGCTGACAAAAGACCCCGAAAAGAGAAAAAAGATATATGGCCAAGTAGCCAATTATTTACGAAAAAGCGAGTCTCGAGTTCCTTTTAGCGATTTGTATTATGCTGATACAGGTAAGCATAGAGATTTCCAAAATCGAACGGTCCAGGGTGCAATATTTATTTTGCTTTTAGAGCAGGAAGGTTTATTTTAACTAAAGAATGAGTATTTTAAATTTTAATTATAATAAATATTCTTGGGAAGAAAGCGAAAGGAAAAAGGTTTTGGCTTTATTTGAGAATTATATCTATGGTGTTCGCCCCCCAGAAAGCCTAGAAAGATTTGTCTATCAAATTTTAGATGAAGAAATATTTCCTAATTTCATCAAAAGACATCTTCAAATGACTTACCAGGATCTTAATATGAATTTTTACCTTTTCCTTCCCCGAAAAAACAAACCATGCCCAGCTTTTGTTTTTATAATGCATCCGGCTCAGGAAAAACATTATAATTTTCCTAAAAAACTAGAAAGCGAGATAATTCCGCTTTCAATGATTATCAAAGAAGGCTTTGCATTGGCGGTTTTAATTACTAACGATATCGCCAAAGATGAAATTGGCGGGGAAAAGTCTAATCTTCTTGCGATAATGGATAAAAAACGAGAGCCTAATTCTTGGAAAGTGATTTCTGCTTGGGCTTTAGGAGCTAGTAAAGTTTTAGATTACTTAGAAACCCTTCCGGAAATTGATTCAAAAAAGGTCGCGACGATTGGTCATTCTCGAGGAGGCAAAACAGCTTTATGGGCAGGTGCTACTGATTCTCGGTTTGCACTTGCTATATCATCTTGTTCTGGGAATACTGGAGCTGCTCTAAGCAGAGGCAACACCGGTGAAACTGTTAAAGATATTAATGAACGTTTCCCTCATTGGTTTTGCGATAATTACAAAATGTTTAATGAAAGAGAAAATTCATTACCTGTTGACCAACACCTCTTAATTGCTTTACAAGCTCCAAGGCTCTGTTATGTATCAAGTGCAACAGAAGATGAATGGGCAGATCCTGATGGAGAATTACTCGCATGCAAATTGGCATCCAAGGCCTATGAGTTATACAAAGAACAAGGTTTATTAATGAGTGAACCTCTAAAAGCTGATTACTCTTATTCTGAGGGGCATATTGGTTATCATCGACATACAGGCAAACACCTAATAACTCATCAGGATTGGGAATTTTATTTATCATTTTTCAAGAAAAAAGTTTCCCAGGTTTAAGGGATGCTTTTTTAGTAAAAAATTAAGTATTACTTATGCAATGCATTTTTTAGAAAATTTATAAAAGAAGGGAATCGAATTATGATTAGACTTTGCGCTTTTGCGGATGAAGCAAGTAGAAATTTAGAAGGGCAGATAAAAGCACTAAAACAAAATAACATTTCTTTGATAGAATTAAGAAATATTAATGGTAAAAATATTAAGGATATTACTGAAGAAGAAGCAAAAATATATGCAAAAGCATTGGCGGATAATA
>CALEGD010000100.1 GCA_937877075.1 uncultured Acholeplasmatales bacterium | reverse complement strand
CCCGCCATAAAGCTTTTGTTTCCTCGGCAATATGATTGACATGGTCTTGGGGACTGCGACCGGCTTTCAAAGCAGCCGCTTCAATCTTTTGACCGTGCTCATCCATACCGGTCAGATAATATGTATCGCGTCCAAGAAGACGATTAAATCTTGCGAAGGCATCACAAGCAATAGTTGTATAAGAATTGCCGATGTGGACATTGCCACTGGCATAATAAATTGGCGTTGTTACGAAACAAGTTTTTTTCTCTTTCATCTAATTTCCTCATTTCCGGTTTTTTATTATTATTCCAATATTTTAAAAATCATCTACCATAAAACCTTGAAAACTTCATATTCTTTTAGAGTCACAGCGGTATCATCACCATTTAGAGCTTCTTCAATCGGCATTGAGATAATATCATTTGCTTTTGAAGCCATACAGTGATGATTATCACCGGCAAGCAGCGCTTCAATAGCTTTTACTCCCATTTTTGAAGCCAAAACCCGGTCACGAACGGTTGGCTTTCCCCCCCTTTGGACATGACCCAAAACGGTTGCCCGGGCTTCAAAAGGAGTTTTTTTAGTAATTGTCTTCGCTAATTCTTCAATATCAACGATATTCTCGGCAACAATGATAATTGCATGCCTTTTATGTTGCGCAGCTTCACGGATATTGTCAAGTATTGCCTCTAAATCATAACCGGTTTCCTTGGCAATACAGACTTCCGCTCCGCAAGCTATCGAAGTTGCGACAGCGATATCGCCGCAATTGCGACCCATTACTTCGATTAAACTGCAGCGACGATGACTACTAGAGGTATCTCTCAGTTTATCGGCCGCCTCAACAATCGTATTTAAAGCGGTGTCAAAACCAATGGTGAATTCCGTTCCGGCAATATCATTATCGATAGTCACGGGAATTGTGACAACCGGCAAACCCATTTGACTTAAAGCTAGAGCACCGCGATAAGTTCCGTCACCGCCGATGGCCACTAGGGCATCAATTCCATAGATACGCAAATTTCTTAGAGCGACTTTTCTAATTTCTATATCGGTAAACTCCGTTAGCCGAGCGGTACCAAGAAAAGTCCCACCCGAACCCAATTTTTCAGAAACAGATCTCCGGTTCAATTCTTCAATCTGACCTTTGAATAAGCCAAGATATCCGTCATGAACTCCATAAACTTTTAACCCTTTACTAAGCGCCGTCCGTGTCACCGCACGAATGGCAGCATTCATTCCCGGAGCATCGCCTCCGGATGTTAAAACTGCAATTGATTTTATCATAATATTCCCTCTTTATTTCATTAATTTTAAATTATTGATTATATATTGTTTTCTTCCGTTTCTTTCTTCTACTTTTCCCTCCCCGAGATAAATATTATTTATCTCAAGATGATGTTTAAAGAGAGAATATGAAGACGGAAACATAACGGCATCAATTTCATCGGTATCATCGTAAATCGAAAGAAAAGCCATTTCCTTATTTGTTTTTGTTACGATCTTTCGAATCCGTCGTAGGGCAAAAAGTATTCGAATATTACTTCCGATCTTCAACTTTCCGATTTCTTCTGCTCCAACTTCCCGGACATAATCACGATACCGGGAAAAGAGACTGTATTTCAAATTAAAACCTAAAGCTTGTCGCTCATAGGATGATATTTCTTCAAAACTATATTCCTCATCAGAGAAACTACGTTCTATTAACTTTTCCTCTAAAAGCGGAGAAAAACTTGCCATGTTTAAACTATTTTCATATTCTTCAACCATCTGTTTTCGGGGAAGATTAAATTCGTCAAGAGCTCCCGCCCAAATCATATGTTCTACAATTCTTCGATTGAAAATATTTCGAGTTCTGGATATAAAATTATCATAATTCTTATAAGGTCCGTTTAGATTCCTTTCCTCAAGGAAATTATTAACGGTGACTCCTCCTAAGTTTTGAATTCCGAGCAGGGAATAATAAATTCCTCCTTCTCGAACAACAAAGCCGTCTTCACTGTGATTAACAGATGGTAAATATAACTCGACCTTTTTTCTTCTACAATCATTAATATAGTTTCTAATTAAACCGATACTACCGATACTGTTGGACATCAAAACCGACATGAAGTATTTATAATATCTTCTTTTTAAATATGCCATTTGATAGGATATGAGTGAATAGGCTACCGAGTGACTCTTATTAAAACCGTAGGAGGCAAATTTAAGAATATAATCGTAAATATTATTGCTGACATCCTCATCATAACCGTTTCTTAACGAACTCTTGACAAAATTTTCTCGCTCGGCTAACATGACCGATTCATTCTTTTTCGAAACGGCTCGTCTCAATATATCGGCCATTCCAAGGGTATAGCCGGCAAATTTTTGAGCGATAAGCATTATCTGTTCCTGAAAAACGATAATTCCATAAGTCGGCTCTAAAATATCCTTAAGGTCGGAATGCAGATAATCAATCTTTTCCTCCCCGAATTTTCTTTTTATAAAACTAGGAATCATTTCCCGGGGACCAGGTCGATAAAGGGCATTAGCATTTACTATATCGTTAAATTCGCTGGTCTTAAGTCCTCTCAAGACATTCCTCATTCCTGAGGATTCAAGTTGGAAGATACCATCGGTATCACCATTTGCGATCATTTGATATGTATATTTATCATCAAGAGGAATATTATTCAAATTGAATTCCTGATCTTCCTTCTTAATCATTCCAACCACTGAATCAATGATCGTCAGGTTTCTGATACCGAGAAAATCCATTTTCACAAGTCCGATTTTTTCCAAATCACCGGCTTCAAATTGAGTTTGGTAAATTCCGTTAATGCCGGTCTGAATCGGTGTATAATTTACTAAATCTTGATCGGAAATAATAATTCCGGCGGCATGTGTTGTAATATGCCGCGGTAAGCCTTCCAGTTTACGGGCAATACGAATTAATTCACCGACTTCAGAATTGTCTCTTATCAAAGACTGGAACATTTCGTTTCCGTTAATTACTTCTTCTAAAGATCCTCCATATTCCGGAACAAATTTCAAAACTTCATTTACAACAATATCCGGGAGTTTCATAACTCTGGCTATATCACGGATTGCCAGCCTAATTCCGAAAGTTCCGAAAGCGGAAATATGGGCAACCCGAGCCTTCCCATACTTTTCCGAAACATAGGAAATTACTTCATCCCGCCGGTTATCAGGAAAATCGGTATCGATATCCGGCATCGATATCCGCTCCGGATTTAAAAATCTTTCAAAGAGTAAATGGTGTTCTAAAGGATCTATTTCGGTGATTCCGAGCACATAGCTAACTAGGGACCCGGGACCTGAACCCCGACCCGGACCAACAAGAATACCATTCTTTTTCGCATATTTTATATAATCATAAACAATCAAAAAGTAATCACAAAATCCCATTTGATTGATAACATTAAGTTCATAAAACATCCGTTCTTTATATTTCTCAAAGTTGACTTGACGACCCTTTAGTCTCTTATTTAATCCCAACTTACACAAATCGCTCAAAAAATCAAAACTCCGACCACGGGCGTCCGGAAAGTTCGGAAATTTATAAGTTCCAAATTCAAGTTTAAGATTACATAAATTGCTGATTTCAACTGTTGTTTGAATGAGTTCGGGATAATCACGAAAACGTCTGATTGCCTCGGCCGAGCTAATAAAAGCCAAAGAAGTTTCTTTTTCGCTAACCAAATACTGATTCATACCTAAATCAATACATCGTAATACTTGATAAGCGTCAATATCATCCCGCCTTAAATAAACGGTTTTATTAAGAGCTACCGACTTTAGTCCGTTAGCCTTTCCGAAATTAGTGATATCCTCAATCGAAAGTCGATTACTTTCAGTTTGCATATCAACCCCGAGATAAATCTCGTTTAACGATTCCCGATATTTTAATATCAAGGAAGCGGCTTTTTCACTGTTCTTTTCCTTTATAAGTTTAATAATTTCATTTTCATCACTGGGTAAAACCGCAAGCAATCCCGATTTGAATTTCTTCAATTCTTCAATCTTCACAAAACCCTTAATTTTGGCTTTACTGGAAATCGCCAGTAAATTTTGATAACCGACTCCGTCCTTTGCATAAAGAAGTAAAGAATTATAGAAATTGTCTTTAGAATCAAGCGTGACATTTAGCCCGATAATTGGTTTAATTCCGTTTTTCAGACAAAGGTCATAGAACTTAAGAACACCGTGCATATTATTTAAATCAGTGATGGCCAGAGCTTCATACTGATATTCCTTTGCTAGGTTGATCAGTTCTTTTAACCGAATCGGACTTGTCAACATTGTATATTCAGTTTCAAGGTATAAATTTACAAAATTCATACTATTCACCATTTTTTTACCCGTTATTTTATATATAGTATAGCACATTCCTTTTCATTTTACCACTTTAAGATTATGAAAAAATAAAAACTACTGTTTGGAAAATCAGTAGCTTTTTATTGGTTTTTTAAAATCGTATTATAATCTTTTTTTCTTTTTCTTAAGCTTTTGGAAGAATTCAAATCCGAAAAAGCCCAGTCCTCCCCCTAAAACTACTCCAGCAAGGTTTCTAAAAAATTGATGATTTTTACTTTTATATAAGACTTTCTCTTGTGATTTAAGTTCCGTAAAACTCTTATCGAATGTAAGTTTAAACCTTTCTAGACTTTTTCCATTTTTAAGTATATCCAACTCTCCAATTTTTCCTTCCTCATCACCTTGAAACTTACCGTAAAAAATCATTATTTCTTCACCTTGACGATTGCCGGGATCATAAACCAGATTTATCTTTACTTGATACGCTTCGGAATTTAAGTTTGGAATTATTAAATTCTGGGTCCCGAGAGAAAAGATTTCCCGATATTCTTTCTTCTCAGTTGTAAGAATAACCTCCAGATAGCGAAGAGTTTGATCTTTGTCATCCAAATCAATTTCGTATTCCAAAGAGGAAAGTTGATTAAGGGAAACTTCAGGAATCTCCCCAAGAACATTTACTCTAAAAACTCGGTATAGTGGTAAACTCAAAATCGTTCCGTTATCAGAATAAATTAGTTTTTCTAAAAAATATTCTCTTATACAAGATGAATCCGGAGCTTTAAGGGGAATAGACAATTGGTTTTTAGAGGGATTATAAATCAGATTGCGTTTTTCTTCACCGTCAAAGATAACAGCTTTTATTTCTTTTCCATCAATTCCCTTAATCGCCAATTCCAGAAAAAAATCCTCACCGATTCCAACCTCCAAATCCCAATTAAATTCTTGGTTTTCAAGAAAACTTATTTGTTTTTTTGATACAAAAAAGTTTATTTCCGTCGCTTCACCTTCATAATCAGATAATATTAAACTGTGAGCTCCTTCTTCACTTAAAATGTGATTATTTAGAATATATACTCCGTCAAGCTTTGCTTTCCCGGTAAACTGAAGTCTATAACCAAAGGGATAAATATTATTATTACTGACATTAGCCCGCATTTCTATTTTTTCCGTCCTTCTGAGAGCAAAATTTAAACCATGAAGAGTACGAAAACGAAACTCCTTTATATAGTTTCCACATATCAACGGATCAAAAACTTGTAGATATTCTTCCTCAATTAATTCCGCTTCCCCAAAAATAGTATTGACTTTTTTCGGAACCTTGAGCTCCGGATAATAATTATCCAGAGTAATAAAGTTTTCTAAACAGGCAAGATCGTATTTTAGAAGCTCATCTTTTGTAGTAAGATAAATAGATTCCGGTAAGATCTTCATCTTTGTATCTGGATTCAAATATGAAGAATTAATGCTTTCAGTTTGAAAATCAATAATATCTATTATTTCAATCTTCTCACAGCCAAAAAACAAATATTTATTATAAAAAGTACCTGTAGCAGCGATAAAGTCTTCGGAAAACTTTTTCTTTTGAATGATCTTTAAATCCTGTGTTAGCTTATAAAGGGAGTTTTCATTTGCAAGGTATAGAAAATCTTTATAAAAGGAAAAATCCAATATTTTTGAATTTGATGCAAGAATTATTTGTGAGCTAAGACTTAGATCTTGATCAAGCTTTGCAAGAATTAGGCTATTCTTAAAACGACCGCCGTTTCCAAAATCACCTCCTCCTTCAGGATCTTTTCTCCCCGCAACAAAAAAACCTTCATCATTTGGCAAGGCTTTGATAAAACTTTCATCAAATTTACCACCAAAGATTTTAAAATCTATTAATTCATAGTTTTCATTAAAGTGGAGGACGATCGCATCTTCTCCTTCTCTATCTCCTCTTTCTGCTTTAAAAAACTCTTCTTGATAGATACTTATATTACCAAATAAGTATAAGCCCTTATTATAAATAATCTCATGAAGAGAAAGGGGATTTTTAAGAATTACTTTAGACATAACCAGCTTTCCTAAGGAATTATATTCCTTTGCCTCCAAACCTTCTGAGGTATAATAAAGATAAAGAAAATTTCCATCCTTCATAGCAATAAAATATTTTTCCGCCTTTGGAATCTCTACTAACCAACTTGAAGCTTTATGGCGCAGAAAGAAGCCTTCATTTTGAAATAAGACATATCCTCCTCTTTCATCTAGAACCTTATCCTCCGCAACCTTGACTACTTCTACATAATTTAAATTGATATTTTTATTTAATATAAGTCCAAAAAAGAGAATAAAAAACTTAAACATTTTTCTTCCTCCTAAAACCGATTTTCGTCATTAACTTCCCAAAGATTGAGCCGAGAAGGATACCGATTAGAATCGATGGCAAAACGTAATCCGGATTTTCTTCGTTTTCCTGCAAGTTTAGTTCGAGAAAAGATCCTCCCTCAGTGCTTATTGTTTTTCCTGTTATATCTCCTGCTTCAAGTATTATTTTTTCGCTTATTTCCTCTTCAACCTCACTTAAGACGGCTACTTCAAAAACATATGCTTCAAACCCCTCGGGTGATCTGATTTCCAAAAGATAATGACCAATTTCATTAACCGTAGTTCCGGACTTAATTTCTGTTCCGTTCAAATAACCGATTCCGTTAAAAGCAAGACAAACTCCCAATTCATAAATTTCACCGTTTTTAATATTTGTTGAAACGGGGAAAAAATAATGATCTTCAAGATAGTATTCTAAATCTTTATCATGATGGCGATAAAGTTTTTGATAATTTCCATAAGGGTATTCCGGAATATTATCACTTAAATATTGTTTTTCTAAACTTTTACCGTTAAGGAAAATATTTCTTTCCAAAACAAAAAAATCATTTAGCTCAGAATAATCCTCAATCATTTGATAATGTCGGAAAGAATATCTTTTAGTTTTCCCGGTTCTTTCTTCAAAAAGACTAAATTTAATTACCCCTTTATCATCTTGGCTTAATCCGAATATACTTGGCCTAATTTCTAATTCCTGAGTTTTTAGGATCTTAAAAAATCCGTCTGATTCTAGTTTTGCCAGGGTTAAATTGCCTTTTGAATCTTTGATTGTCGAGACAATAAAAATCGGTTCTGGGGTTAAAATCAAATCATAATCAAGGATTGTATTATCTAAAGTAAATAGGTTTTCTTCAAGCTGATTCAGTTCTGAATCAAAGAGTAAACATTTTATCTCTTTTCCGCCTTTTAAAAATGTAAGAAGAATTTTATTCTCATATTCTTTTAAAATAAAGCTGTATTCAGATTTATATTGATTAAGAGAAACCTTGCTAGCTTTCATTTTTTCATCAATGGCAAGCAAATCAAAATTGCTTCCATCTTCACAAAGAAGGTAAAAACTTCCTTTTTGGTATAGGCCATCATAAAGTTTATCATAATCGGTCGAATTAAGATAAAGAATTCCTTCCGGCGATATTTTTCCGGTAAAAACATTCCGCTCCAACCTAGGAAATCTGGAAAAATCATAATCATCGGATGTGGTTGAACCGAGAAAAAAGAAACTTCCGAGACTAAAGAAGATTTTACTTCCGAACTCATCTCCGCCTCCCATAATCTCTTTCTGGAAAGTGATTTCCTTATTTTTTGTAACCTCATAGATAATAATGTTCTTCCCCTGGTTGATGTGGTCATAATCACCGATTAAAGCAATACCTTTTTCCGTTAAACAAGCATCATTAAAGGAACCATAACGCCCAGGGTGAAAAATCAGATCCCAGATTAATTGTCCACCCTCAAAATAGGAAAGATAAGCAAAGGAATAGCGATCCTGAGTTTGATAAGGATAATCTCCGGTATCAATATTTCCATATAAGAAAAAACTATTTTCCGAATTAGAGATTATTCCCGAAGGAAAAACTCCAGGTAATAAGGTACCCCCCAGTAAATCCAGATAAGATTTACCTGCTTTTAATTGGTTTTCATTTCTGATTAAGATAAAATTTCTGATTTCAGTTTTGATTTTCGGATCATAGTAATCTGCAATATAGTCACCCTCTTCTTTCCAATTTACATCGGTAGCGGTTAAATAAAGAGAATTATCTTCTAAATATGAATCATCAAGAAGATTTTCCGTGGTAATAATGGTTTTGGAAGAGACGGCAAC
>CALEGD010000099.1 GCA_937877075.1 uncultured Acholeplasmatales bacterium | reverse complement strand
CAGGCAGCATTGTAAAGGATATATAGGATGGAGAGAAGAAGAAACAAATGAAGGAATTGGCGCTATTTTTCCGAGTGGTTCCACGATTATCTTAGATAATATAGCTGGCAAAGATCTATTTACTAGCATTGATTGTTGTAAAAACTATTTTTCACATTTGATTTTAGAACATCCGATCGAAACAAAGACTAATTCTAATGCAATTGATCAACTATGTTCCGATTTTCTTCCTGTTTTATTTGAAGGAGTGCCATTGGACAAAAACAAACTTGAACTGTTGAAAGGAGAGCTTAAAAAACAGCAACCCGAATCACAATTTATGGTGATAGGAAAACGATTGGATGCTTTTGAGGCATACTTTTTAGGGAATCAAAGTAGTTGTTTATCTATACTTGATGAAGCCCTGAAACTTGCGAAATCAAAATCGTTACCGAATTGGATCATTCAGGATATACTCATTGATTTGCGAAATCAACAGATGTCTTTCGAAGAAAGCAATAACAGTTATCCTTTAGATAGTAAATATCAAAAGGAGTTAAATGAAAGTGGGTTTACGACATATTATCCTTTAATTGACAGGTTCGATAGTGATTTTTACGGTGATCTCGCCGAAAAGTGGATTAAATATAAAATCCAATCACCCTACACTATTACATTTGGACATGATCTCAGCGCATTTGTGGATTTATTGGCAAGTTCTTATGTGTTTGCAATGTTTAATGGGTCGCTTACTCATTTACAGTTATTGTATAGGAGAATAATGATCCTGACATTTTATTTTTCCCAAAGGTATTCAAATTGGAACCTTAAGACGTTACTCCTCAAAACAGCTATTATAAATTACAATTCAAAAGAAATTGATGGAATTACTAGTTTCTTTGGTGATATTTTGAGTAAAATGAATGCCGCTGATGCCTACGATATTTATCGTTTTGCTGAAAATAAGCCCGCACCATATCAGAGATTTTGTGCCAAGTTGGAGGCTTTTAGAATAACAGGTTATTTTTTAGATGATGACCAATTTGCCTGTGTGTGGGAAGAAATATACAAATTAATCTGTGATTGGTTAGAGGATACAGAGGATGGTAATGCCCCAGTTGTAGTGGGAAATCATATATTTTTGGCTCTAAGAGAGACATACTTTAGAATTGATCAAGATTTACTTGTCGATTTTGTTTGCAGAAGTTTTAAACTTCCTTTACCGATATTCTATGATGAATTGTTTGGGCTCATATCAAAATGCGTGAATCTTGATAAATTATCAGAAGAGAGTTCGCAAAAGTTATTATCTAGCGTCATTAAATTAGTCAGCAATGAAGAAGAAAGAAAGAATATTCATGGCAATAATTTTTTCTCATCGTTATGTCGCCTTAGAAAGCAAAATCGGGAGTTAACAGAGGAACTCGACAAGGCTATATCAGAGAGTATGCCGGATTTTTATGAAGGTAAATATACACTTGAAGCCACGGAAGATAAAGCTAAGATGCCATTATTTATTGAGAAATATGTTGCGGAAATAATAAGCAGAAACAAAACTCAAGGAGAAGGGGGCCGTTTTACCGGATATGCTGACCGGCCTCATCAAATTATTAAGAGGATAATGCAAGAAAGTAAACTTATATTTGAAAAAGACTTAATTGATTCTGTATTTAAAGTTTCTTATGAGACCCTTTTGAGGGAAAAACAAACTATCGATGCAAAAATGGATGCGATAGATTTAATGATATTTTTGCTTAAGTCATTTCCTGATATATTAGATCGCAATAGTGAAATTGTGTTATGTGTTATAAATAATAAAGCGATAGTAGAAACCGGAACTGCATTAATAACTAATTTGAGAGAAATAGATCTTAAACTTTATGCTCTATTGCTTTACAGTTGTTTAGGAGAAGACATCAACACCGATCTAATTGAGATATTAGTCTATATCGGAGACAATGACCTTTCTCAAACAAAGGCAAGTCAAGCTTTTTTAAATTTTCTCTGTGTGGGTAGCGAAACAGTGAATCCTAAATTAGAATCTACCATTATACAGAATACTATAAAATGGTGTAATTCTTCTAATTTGACCGTGAGATGTTATGCGGTAAGCATATTGTTTGAGCTTTTAAGGAATCCTCAAAATAAAAATATTGTATGTAATCAACTGGTTAGATTAATGGATACGGATAACGCTTACATTAAAAACTTTATTTTGAGAAGGGTATACCGCTTGAAAAATATTGATTTAGCTACTTATGATTATATAATCCAGAAAGCCACTTTCGACACTAACTTTGTAGTGCGTAAAATGGTCGAGGATATTAGTAAAGATGGAGATTGATACATGGACTTGAGTAATGGAGTAATCACTGACGTCGGTGAATTAACAATAGACTGATTGTATTAGAATTCCAACAAGTTATATTAGAAATATCAATTTTGAAAAGATTAGAAATAATAATATTTATATAGGTTTCATCAAACAAGCCCCAAAACCATCGTTTACCATGGGCGGGATCTTTAAGGGACATATTATGAACGGCATGGAGAGGTGATTTAGTTGAAACTTCGTTTGGTTCTAATTCTAATTTTATCGATTACAATTTGTTCGGGATTTATAAATAAACTAGACGACGCCTTGCTAATCTTGGGCGACGGATTTTCATTCATGGTGAACGAACCGGAAAACTGGCATTGTTATACGAGGGATGCCGGAAAATATGGCCTGAATGCCTATTTTTGCATGGGCAATGAAAACTTTTATAATGCAGCGGTGGTGATGTATATTAGAGTAATGACTAAAGATAATCACAGCGCTGACGAACATCTTCAAGGAGACATGGAGGATTTTAGAGATAAATACTCAGATATTAAATATGATGATTTTTCCATAACAGATCTAACATATAATAACTCTTCCAAGATCTATATTTATAACAATTATCGTGATTATGTATGTTATTTGGAACCCGACCCTGCTCCTGAGTCTCCGTTGTATTTAATTTTTGTTTTATCCGGCCCCGAGGAAACAGCTCATAATTATCAAGCTGATTTTATAAAATTAGTTCAGTCTTTTCAATGGTTGGGATATTTTCATAAGGTAAAGTGAGTTCAAACACTATACGCCCTACTACGATCGGATCGCACAAAGTCCCAAAATCACCGGCTGCAAAGGCTGAACCTTAAGGAACTCGTACTGAATTACTCGGAGAAATGGTCAATTGTATGCCCTTGAAAAAACTGGTATAATGAATTTAAGTCAATTTGAAAGGAAGGTGGCCGATTTGGTTTACTCGTCAATAACGGAAGAATTATTAAAGCAATTTAATCAGTTGCCATTGGAATTTCAAAAAAAGTTACTTGAATATGCCAGGGTCTTAAATGCTGCTATTAAAGGAAAACCGGGTAAAGATTTGCCTGAGTTTGCGGGAACCATCGACCAAGATAGTCTCAAAGCAATGGAAGAAGCGGTGGCGTATGGTAAAATGAAGGTCAACTCAAATATAGCAAAAATCGAGCAAGAAGTAAGTAATTTGTCCCTCCGGGACCAGTTGGAACTCATCGAGAAAAT
>CALEGD010000098.1 GCA_937877075.1 uncultured Acholeplasmatales bacterium | reverse complement strand
ACTATGCCGAAGGATTTACAGGAAGCGTCAATCCTCCTTCATTATGCGCTTTATTGCCACCAAGGTCCTTTTGTTATTCGCTATCCGCGCGGAAATACTGAGATCTTACCGGAAAAGAGTTCGAAAATTCCTTTCGGTTCTTGGGAGATTATCCTTCCGCTTCGGGAAGTGAATGTTATTACTTACGGACCCGCGGTTAATGATTTTCGGTATTTTATTAATGAATTAGGGAAAGAAATCGGACTAATTAATGCTCGTTATATTAAGCCTTTAGACCTAAAAACTTTAAAAGATTTGTCCGGAAGCAAAGTTATTATCTATGAAGAAGTTATCAAGCATGGCAGTCTCGGAATGATGATCTTAGCGGCTTCAAGAGAAGAGGATATACCTCTCGAATTTGATTTTTACGGAATCAATGATATTTATGTTGAACACGGAGAAACCGATAAAATAAAGAAAGATTTAGGTTTGGATATTAAAGAAATACTTACAAAATACTAAAATAAGATGGGTGCCTTATGTTAATATCGCTCTATGTAAAAAACTTTGCCATAATAGATAATATTCAAATTGATTTTAAAGACGGACTTAGTGTCCTTACCGGTGAAACCGGAGCCGGAAAGTCGCTGATAATTGATGCGATTGGTCTTTTATTTGGAAAGAGAGCTTCCCCTGATTTAGTTCGCTTTGGAGAAAACAAAGCGGTCATTGAAGGTGTTTTTAGCCACTTTGATCCAAAATTAAAAGAAGTTATTGGATTAGAGCCTGGTTCTGAAGATTATCTGATTATAAAAAGGGAAATCTATAGTAACGGTAAAAGCTTATGCAAGCTGAATAATGAAATTATTACCCTCTCACAACTTTCGGATATTTCTGAATGTATTGGGGATATTCATTCTCAATTTGATACCCAGGGACTCTTTAATCCAAAGAATTATTTACAATTTCTTGATGATTCTGAAACACTTAAATTAATTGATCAATATCGTGTGTCGCTTTTAATCTATCAAGAGGATGAAAAAAAATATCTGGAATTACTTGAAAGAAATAAAACTGATAAAGAACGTCTTGACTTTCTGAAGTTTCAATTAAATGAATTAGATAAAATAGATCCAAGTCTTGAGGAAGAAGAGGAACTAAAAAATCGCAGCCATTACTTAAATAATTTTGGAACCGTGAACGAAAATCTCCGAGAAATTATTAATCTATATCAGGAAAATAATCTTTTAGATAAGATTTATGATTCGCTGGCTTTGCTGGAAAAATTAGAAAGTTTTGATCCAAAATTTGAAGAATTTAAAAAACAAATTGAAGACGGTTATTATAATATTAATGATGTGATTCAAGAAATTACTCAAAAATTTCAAAAACTTGATTTTGATACAGCAGAACTAGAAAGCATTAATGCCAGATTAAGTATCTATTCTGATCTAAGAAGAAAATATCGAAAGAGTACTGCCGAAATTATCGAAAGACATCAAGAATTGAAAAATGAATTAAATAATATCGAAAATTATGATATTTTGATTTCTGATTTAGAAAAAAACGTCAAAAAATCCTATAATAAGACATTAGAAATTGCAAAGAATATAAGTGAAATCAGAAAAAATAATGCAAGAAATCTTGAGGAATTAATTTTAGATAATCTGGCAGATTTGCAATTAAAGAATGTAGAGTTTAAGATAATATTTAATGAAGAAATCAAGTTTCGGAAAGACGGAATTGATGAAGTTGATTTCTTGGTCACATTTAATAAAGGAGAACCTTTAAAACCATTATCAAAAACTGCATCTGGTGGCGAGTTATCCCGTTTTATGCTCGCGTTAAAAACTCTTGTTTCCGAAAAACTTAGTTTACAAACAATCATTTTTGATGAAATTGATAACGGCGTTTCCGGTGGTATTGCTTATAGTATTGCTGGGAAACTTAAAAAGATAGGCGAACGTTCCCAGGTTCTTTGTGTGACCCATATTCCTCAGGTTGCTTCGATCAGCGATCATCATTACCAAATTCAAAAGAAAATTGATGCTGATTTAAGAACAACCACCGCAATTAAAGAACTAGATTATGACGGACGGGTTATTGAAATAGCAAAAATGATTTCCAACGGAGTTGTTACTGAAGCTTCCCGAAATCTTGCAATTGAATTACTCAAAAAATAGAAGCACTGCCAATTTTTAATAGTGCTTTTTATTATTTCATTTTGGCTAATAATATGATAGTAGCCAAAAAGGAGTGATTTTTATTAAACAAATAAGAAGAATTCTACTTTGTTTTACTTTAGTTTTAATGTTGGCGCTTTTGCCGGCCATTTATGTAGGTGCCAAAGATACTGAAATCTATGTCATTCCCGGTGGAGATTCAATAGGGCTACAGCTCTCGACAGGGATTTACATTACTGGAAAGTATAATGTAAAAACGGAAAAAGGTGAAGTTACACCTTGGAGAAAAGGAAATCTTGAGGTTGGAGATAAAATAGTTTCCATAAATAATGTTGAGGTTTCCAAGATTGAAGATGTCCAGAAAATCCTTAGCTCCTTCAAAGAAGAACAGGAATTGGTATTGGAAATAAAAAGGGGTACACAAATTCTGAGGACCTCCTGCCGAACAGTTAAAGACAAAGGTGGTAAATTTACCTTGGGGCTTTATGTAAAAGATGAAGTAATGGGTGTCGGTACAATTACTTATATCGATCCTAACACCAAAAATTTTGGGGCTTTGGGTCATTCGATGATTAACGAACAGATAATTGGGGATAGTATCGGTAACCTAACGGCTTCATCAATTCGTGGTATCAGAAAGTCCTTCCCGGGAATACCTGGAGAAAAACAAGCCACTTTAAGTAAAAGAACCGTAGGTACAATTTCAAAAAATATTGAAATCGGTGTTTTCGGAAAAGTAAAGGATTTAAAAGACTTCACAGAAGAGAAAGCCATTAAAGTAGCATCTCCCGACGAAGTGCGTTTAGGCAAAGCACAAATGCTGACCGTTTTGGAAAGTAATAAAAAAGAAAGTTTCGAAGTGGAAGTTGTGGAGGTCAAAAACCAAAGCAGGAAAGATGTTAAAGGCATAAAAATCAAAATCACGGATGAAGCATTACTGGAAAAAACCGGCGGCATCATACAAGGAATGAGTGGAAGCCCAATCATTCAAGATAATAAATTGATTGGGGCGGTCTCCCATGTGATTATTGATTCTCCTGATTTTGGCTATTGTGTATATGCGATGTGGATGGTCAACAGCTTTTAGTATCAAGGCAATAAAAAAACACTATTCATAAGAAATAGTGTTTTTCTTTTATTTGGGTTGCCATTTGCATCTGATTGGCGATTCAATTTTATCTTCTTTCTTTAATGCGTTAAAAGCTTTATCGACAACTTTTCTTTCAAGTCCGGATAATTTTTCAACTTCACCGGCAGAAAGAGGTTTGCCCTCAGCTTTCAAAATTTCTAACACTTGATCTTTTGGTTCCATAAAGATTCCTCCTTTTCCTTATTATACCAAAAAGGAAGATTACTAGCAAGATTTTTGAATATTAGCTTCGTTTTTTTTAATAAGAAAAATTGAAATGTCGAAATTCCCTACTTTTCTATAAGTTTCGACAAATTGATGTTGTTTTAGTTAATTTTTTGACGAAAAAACGCTGTAAATTTAATGAAAATTAATGAAAAATTAAAAATAATTATAAACATCTTGCTATATTTAATAAAATAGTGTAAATTAGAAAGCGTATTAGGAGGTGGATATATATGGAAAGTTTGAAAGTTATTATTTCAGACGACGGGAAAGAGTTTGTGCAAACCTTGCAGGACTTTTTCCAAGACAAAAAAGAAATTGAAGTTGTAGGGATTCATACCGACGGTATCACTTTACTCAATACTTTGAGAGTGACTCAGGTTGATCTTTTAATTCTCGACCTGTTTATGCCGAACTGTGACGGGATGAAAGTCCTACAGGAACTGAAAACTAAGAGGGATAAGTACAAAGTTCCAAAAAACATCATTGTCATTACCGCATTCTCTAATGAGAAAATTATGAACAGTGTTGCCGAACTTGGCGCGGATTATTTTGTTGTAAAACCGGTTAATTTTTCAAACTTGTTGGAAATTATTAATGATTTGAAGATTCAAAAAAGTTCAAATAATAATAAGACTCCTTCCTATAATTTAGCGAATTACAAGGCGGATCTTGATACGGAAATCACCACCTTATTACATGAAATCGGTGTTCCTGCTCATATTCGCGGTTATCTTTACATTCGCGAGGCCATCACAATGGTTTATTATAATGTTGAAATATTAGGGAATATTACCAAGGTTTTATATCCAGAAGTGGCAAGGAAATTTAACACCACATCCTCAAGGGTAGAAAGAGCTATCAGACATGCTATTGAAGTAGCTTGGGTCAGAGGAAATATTGATGCAATCAGTGATATCTTTAGCTATACAATTTCCTACCATAAATCAAAACCGACCAATTCTGAGTTTATCGCCATGATTGCCGACCGACTTCGGCTCATTCATAAACGGGAGCGTCGGGAAATTCTCTCGCGAGCTGTTTAATAATATAGAAAATACGGTAAAATAAAAAGAAGTCTTTGTTTAGACTCCTTTTTATTTATTCAAAACCTGAACCATTGCATAAATTAAACCAAAAAGTGTAAAGACGGTCATCCCGGCAACAATCATCAAAATCAATATTTTTCCAAACTTGGATTTTAACGGTGTTTTCATTTCCACTTCGATTGAATTATCTGCTTTTACTTTGGTTTTAATCAAAGGTTCTCTTCTCGGTTTGGTTTTATTTTTTTTCACTTCATTCACCTCAAAATATATGATATAATATGTACTGTATATATTATAACATAAACCGAACAAAAAAGGAAAGAATATTTTTATGAAATCACCAAAAATCATTTTTCATATTGACATGAATTGTTTTTTTGCTTCTTGTGAGAGAGCAGTAAATAAAGATTTAATCGGTCAACCGATAGCGGTTGCCCATCATGACCCTCTACATCGGGGTATTATCCTCTCTCCTAGTTATGAAGCTAGGAAATTTGGAATAAAAACAACCATGTTAGTCAGAGATGCACTCTTGCTTTGTAATGAGTTGATTATTGTTGAGCCGAAGATGCATCTTTATAAAGAATGCTCAAGATTATTTTTTGATTATCTTTATTCAATAACTCCACTTGTAGAAGGGGGTTCGATTGATGAAGGGTATCTTGATGTAACTGAAATCAGTAAAACCGAACATCCTTTAGCGCTTGCAGAGCGAATTCAAAAACACCTTTTAAATAATTATAATCTTCCTTGCAGTATCGGTATCGGTCCGAATAAATTTCTTGCGAAAATGGCATCGGATATGAAGAAGCCTTTAGGTATTACGGTTTTAAGAAGAAGAGAGATTGATAAATATCTTTGGCCTTTGCCGATTGGTAATATGTATGGAGTTGGGAAAAAAACTGCCCCGAAACTTCAAGCAATAGGGATTGAAACAATTGGCGATCTGGCAAATTTTGAAAATATTGATTTATTAAAGGAAATAGTCGGAGAGGTTTCGGCTTCAACTTTAATTCAAAGAGCAAATGGATATGGTAGCACCGAGGTAGTTGTAGAAGAAGCAGATAATCTTTCGGTAAGCAATTCCCATACCTTCGATAATAGTGTTTTTGATGTTGAACTTTTAAAACAAACCCTAAAAGTTATTGCCAATACCGTTAGTCATCGCCTTGAAAAGTCTCATAAAGTTGCACAAACCATCGGATTAATTCTTAAATATCCAGATATGAGACAGATAAATCGCAGTCGCTCTGTTGAGAACTCTACTAGGGATGCCGGGGAAATATACCTAGTTGTAGAAGACATTTTTGAAGAACTTTATAAAACCGGTGACCAAATCCGTTTGGTCGGTATCTTTGCAAATCGACTTTTAGATGAAAAAGAAGAAGTTAAACAGTATTCAATTTTTGATGATCTATCAGAAATCGAAAAGGAAGAAGGAATTGAAAAGATTTTAAAATCTGTCAAGAAAAACTTTGGTCCCGGAAGTATTAATCGTGGATATTATGAATATAAAAGGAAATAATTATGGACAAGAACTTAGGAAAAATTCAAGAATATGAAGTAATAAGAGAAACTAAACTCGGATATATGCTAGCTGATGATGAGAACGAATACTTTCTCCATCGCAATGAAAGTAATTATCAAAATCTTCAAGTCGGAGAAAAAGTCAATGCCTTTATCTATGCCGATAAAAAAGGTCGTTTGGCAGCTACTTTATATAAACCGACCGTAACCACCGAAAATTTAGGTTTTGGGAAGGTTGTCGATTTTAATTATAGTATCGGCGCCTTTATCAATATTGGGGTTTCTAAGGATGTTTTACTTTCTCGGGATGATTTACCGGAAGATTTCAGCCTTTGGCCGAATGTTGATGATAAAATAGGTTGTAAGTTAAAGATTCAAGGCGGCAGATTGCTCGCAAAACCGGCAACAAAAACCGAGTTTTTAGAAGTGGAAAAGTCGCCACTATCAATCGGCGACAATGTCATCGGTTATGTTTACAGGATTACTCCGAGTGGTATAAATTTAGTAACCGAAAACTTTAATATTATCTTTGTTTATAAAGATGAGCTTAGAAAGAAATATCGGATTGGTGAGAAAGTAGAAGTTCGAATTTCTCGGAAGAATCTTGATGATTATGCCGGAAGTTTGGCAGCGGAAAAGGTAAGTCGAATCCTCTCTGATCGAGAAAAGATTCTTGAATATTTAAAAGAAAATTACGGTGCGATGGCTATTACAGAAAATAGTGATGCTTTGGTAATTAATAAAGTTTTTAACATGAGTAAACGCGCCTTCAAAAATGCCATCGGTAATCTTTATAAAGATGGTTTGATTGAAATTCAAACTGATAAAATAGTCTTATTATAGATCGTCTTATGCGGATATCTATTAAAAATCTCATCTATTCTGAAGATGAGATTTTTTTACCTATCAATCAAGCCCGATCGTTAGGGTTGCGATATAGCGACTGCCAAAAGGACTAACCTTCGGCCAACAGCCTTTACAGCCTTGATTACTTCTGATTACTGGATCATTATAATTAGTAACGAGAGCAGGATTTAGATTATAAGGAGATAGGGTAGAAATGTAATCGTTGATATTTTGAGGGAAGAAGAGCTGGGTAATTAGCTTTTCTTGTCCTTGATAGGAAATCTTTAAGTGCAAATGATTAGTTCGGTTCCGGTATTTTCCCGGGTAAATTGTCTCAAACTCGACAAAGCCTAGATAATCACTTTCCTGATAGCCTCTTAACCACCTTTTACTATTCGTCGGTGTTTCGGTGACCTTTCCAAGATCAAATCCCGAATATTCACCTTCCGCATTTGCTTGCCAGAGTTCAACCCTTGCCTTATGGATGTTAGTACAATCCTTCATATTTACAATCTTTAGTCCGAGAAAGAGACCAATTCCCTTTTGATCTTCCTTGATATTGATTCGATCGGGAGTGTTTTCAATATAATATGGTCCGAGCTCGGTTTTAGTTGTTAAAAGACAATTGGGACTGTCTTCAAAACTATAACTTAAGGTATTAAATTCCTCTTGGCGAAAATCCTTAAAATACTTATGAAACTTATCTTTTATCATATATACCTCTCCTTACATAATATGCAAGAAGTTGGTTATTCTTGAAAAAAGTCTCTTAGATATTATAATCTATTTGTTTATTTTCTTTACTAATTTTATTTTTCCTTAGAAAGGAAATAATAACAATCAGAATTGGAATAAAAACTTCAAAAATAATTTTAATATAAGGAATGATGATTTTAGTTCTAAATTCGATTAGTTTTGTATAATCAGTAAAAACTATCATCAACAAGAAAAATATAATAATACAAATGATAGGAAAGATAAACTTTTGTTTTTTTATTTTGAAAATTGCACCAAATGTTTTTCCTGAAGCAAGGAGTAGGACAGTTGTCTTGACAATCACATGTAAAACTAAAATATTTAAAACGATGAGGTCAAATCTTTGGATAAATTCCTCTAAATCAATTTTTCTCCAGAGTCGCATGGTTAAACCAAAGCCCATTTGAAGATTTTCTGATACAAGAAAGATAATATTAGCAATTGCAATCAATAAATTAATAATACCGACAAAAATGATTCCCAAATATGATGTTTTGAATGCTTTGCTTTTCTGCTCCGGCTTGATATATTGAAAGATTATAATTAAAATAAATATTTCCCCCATCGGGATACTGTAAGACATCTGTAATGCCGGTTTTAATAGCGGTATGATACCATTAGGCAGAATCGGTAATAAGTTTGCATAATCTGGTTTGTTGATTATCATAAGAAGAGTAAAGAATAACGCAAATGAAATAATTGAAATAAAGAAGATGATTGTAGAATAACGAGCAACACATTCAATTCCTTTATTAAGTGCATAAAGGGTAACGAGAAGAAGGCTTCCGGTAAGAAACCAAAAAATTTCGTTTTGCATTAAATACAAGTTTACTAATTCACTTAAATCCCTAGTAACCAGCAATAATAAAAAGCCAAAATATATCGAATAAATGATAAAAAACATTTTCGAAAAAAATGGACCGAGGATTTTTTCGATAGCAGTTTTGAAATCGGAATAGTTAGTATTTTTGAAAATAAAGCTATAAATAAAGAAGAGAAAAATTGACATCGGAATTGCCATTACAAGCGGAATCCAAACGTTATTTTGATAATCCCTGGAATAATATCCGCGAAATAACTCATTGCTTAGCATATACGTAAAAAGGATTGTGAAAAATTGCTGCTTTGTAATAAAGGTTTTTTTCATAAAAAACTCCTAGGGTTTTACTCTAATTAATTCTCCATCAACAATTATTTCAAATTCTATATTCGGAAAGATTTCTTCGTGATAATTATCTTTAATCTTCTCCCATAGTGAATTATTTTGGCGATAAATATCTCTTCCGAAACCAAAAATATCTAGTTTGTATTCTTTTGTTTTTTGAATAGCCTTTTCACACATTATTCTAATTTCGTATTTTGCTCTTTCCAAAATGTCCGCAACATATTGATTGGTATGCGGTGTAATTCCAGTTAGGTCATCAGTAATGTCACCGGTAAAATTTATTGACAACTTGAATTTTATCTTATCCCCCTCGACTATTAATTTCTTTTTTAACTTTGATTTATAAATCTCTATTGAAGCATGATTTCCATCTGCCTTTGTAACAACGACAAAACTGGATTTAATTTGATTTGTTAGATAATTTAGTCCGATTGACTCTGCTTCATCTAACCATCCTACCAAGCAATCATAACGAAATATTCCAAGAGTAGAGACTTTTGTATAGGTAGCTAGGTCAATTGTTTTTCTATTATCAAGTTTATTGCCCTTTTCAATATCACCAATGATTTGTAAGCTTCCGAGACTTAAAGCTATCGCTGGGCTATTAATATCATTGATTGTTTTATCAACGGTATAAAACTTACCGATTCCGTAAAAATCAAGGGCGGAAATCATTTTTCCGTAGTGTGACATGGCTGGAATGTTTTCAACAACACTCAATATTTTTAAAATATCTTTTCCTTTGCATCCGCGAGCGACAATGATATTATATTGATGTATAGTTTCTTCATTAATTGAGAAAAAGTAGATATAGGGTGCAATTCCTGCTTTAGCTAATTCTTCACCAATTACTAATATTTCAAAATGTGAGAAAAAGAGTTTACCGGGAAGAATTGTTGACAGTTTTCTAAAAGCTTCTTGAATAGTCCTTCCTGTTTCGCTAAGGACAATTACCGGAGAGACCTCTTGAGGACGATCGCCGACTGCATGATGGTTCAATATTTGAGCGGAAAGCTCTAGACTACCATTCTCATCTAGATCAAGTGATAAACCCGTCGCAATCTGCAAATTCTCTATTGATTTTTTCTTTGTACACCCCCCTAAAAAAAGACATGTAAATATTAGTATTACGATAAATATTTTTTTTTTCATAGAGACTCCTTAATGAGGATATTGTATTTTTTTTCGATGTTTATTACGAAGTTTTTCCATTGGAAAACGAAGGATTGCATCCTTTTGACCTTCTTTACTAAAAGGTCCAAACGGCGCAAAATAATCAATACCAAAACTTCGAAGACTGCATAAATGAATTGTTGTGAGGATAAAAGATAGTGTAAGACCATATAACCCAAAAGAAACACCAATAAGAGTGTAAACGTATTTTAATACTGTCACCGTAAGATTTAATTTGTAATTTGGTAGTAAAAGGGCTCCTATACCGGTTAGGGAAGCGACGATAACTATGATAGGGGAAATTAATCCCGCTTCTACCGAAGACTGACCGATGATAATCGCCCCTACAAAAGACAGCGAGGTTCCAAGGGAGGTCGGCATTCTGGTTCCGGACTCTCGAAGCAAATCAAAAAACATCAAAACTATTAACAATTCTAAATATGCCGGAAATGGAGTGGTAGCTCTTTGCCCAGCCATACTAAAAAGCAAATTAGCCGGAAGTAATTCGGAATGATGGAGAATTGAAATAATGTATATGGCGGGAAGAAAGAGAGAAATGAACAAGCCTAATAATCTGATTAAACGAAAGAAGGTTGAGATTATTGCCTTTTGTTGGAAGTCCTCAGTAGATTGAAGGAATTGGATAAAAAGCGAGGGAATAATTAAAGCTTCCGGACTGCTGTCAACCATAATCGCTAATCGGCCTTCGAGGAGATTAACGGCTACTACATCAGGTCTTTCGGTATAAAAAAATTTTGGAAAGATAGAAAACTGTTTTTCCCGAAGAACAACTTCTAGATAATTTGAATCAATAACCTCCGGAATATTTGATTCATTGATTCGTTTTTCTACCTCTTTTAAAATACTTTCCTCCGCTAATCCTTTTATATAAATCAAGCTGACATTTGTATTCGATTCTTTTCCCATGATATAATTTTTCATAATTAAATTTGGATTTTTTATTCTTTTCCGAATTAAAGAAAGACTTGTCAGTAAATTTTCATTAAAAGCATCATTACTGCCCATAACCGTAATCTGAGTCGTTGGTTTTTCCACTGATCTTTCTTGATACATTCTAGCGCCGATAATGAGACACTTTGTACAACCATCAGTATATCTTAACTCGCCATTATTATGAGTTCTCATTTT
>CALEGD010000097.1 GCA_937877075.1 uncultured Acholeplasmatales bacterium | reverse complement strand
TATTTGTAAGGAGTGGCATTATTCGGCAGACACCTCTTTCTCTTGATTACGATAATTTCCAAAAGGAAAATTCAGATTAAAGATAACGGAACCGATGATACAAACCAAGAGCGAGGCCAAAATCAGACAATTCGAAAACTGTTCACTGAAAATACCCAGCCCATGCGGTCCTCCGATATGGGTAATCGCAATCGGTACCACTACCGTACAAGCCATCAAAACTATGGAAGGTAAAACCGTATTTAATTTATACCATTTCAGAAGAATAAACATCGGAACTTCACAAATAAGTAAACCGAAAAAAATCATCAGAACCAAATAAATCGAAGAAAGTTCGGAAAATAATTCAATTACATTTATCTTGGTTCCGACAATGATATAAAACATCGGAGTAAAAACGCCATAGATTATTTGACTTATACCATGAATAATTTTTTCGGAAAACAGAGCTTGACGGACAATGATTCCGGCAATAAAAGCTCCGAAGATATACTCGCCACCGGAAAGATCGCTTAAAAAGACCAAAAGTAAAATCAAAACAATAATAACCCTCGTTGCTAAGTGATCAATTCCTCCGGTTAGTTTTCCGAAATATTTTCCGACTTTCATTTTCTTGAAGAATCTAAATATTATCAAAAAGATACCAATAGTCAATAATATCAACCAGTATTTCGGATCAATATCAATTGCAATCATCAAGATTGTCAGAAAGAGGATTGATAAAGCCTCGGATAAATTGGCGATAGCCGAAAGAATATTTCCGATAATGGTTCCATGTAAACCTTCATTAAAGAGGATTGGAACCACAAACCCAGCAAATGTGGAAGCGAAGAGCAGAGTTAAAAGAATAACCCCGATTACTTTATTTTCTTCCATAAATGGACTAAAAAGGACGGAAACAACTATTGAAGCTAAATATGTATATATCGTAATTTTAATGACGGTTTTAAAAGTATTGATATGCTTACAACGGCGGCAACGCCTATGCTTGCAGGTCTTACAATCATTTTGTTCGTTTAATTCAAAATCTCGAAAAGCATCAAACTCAACTTCATAACCGCTAAAAAACATCAACATGGAAAGTCCGAGAACATAAATTCCGTCAACAATACCCACTAAATTCTGCTCAACTATAAATTTATTAAACCAAGCAGAAATCAATATTCCGATAATTATTTCTACAGCAAAAACTGGGAGAAACCTTAACTTAAATACAGAAATCAGGATGCTTGTCAGACTGGCAATTCCTAAAAGAATGATGATGGGGATAAAAAATCCGGTGTCTTGCAAAGATAACATCTTAACTGATCCTTGAATTGGAATCATTTTTGAAGACTTCTAAAACCTCGAAAGGTTTTCCTTCACCTTCAGCGCATAGAATCATTCCTTCAGAAAGGTTTCCTCTAATCTTTACCGGTTTCAGATTAGCCAAAACAGCAATTTTTTTACCAACAAGTTCTTCCGGACGATAGGAATCGGCAATACTAGAAACAATCTGACGAATTCTATCATCAATTTTGATTTTTAAAATCAAAAGTTTATCCGCGTCTTTTGCTTTCTCGCAACCAATTATCTCACCGGCTCGAAAATCAAGTTTATTAAAATCTTCAATCGTAATTTCCGCTTTTAATTCCTTTTCTTCAGAAACAGAAGTCTGATGATATTTCATTTCCGCCTCCATATCAAGTCTCTGGAACAATGCTTTCACATTTACCATAACTTTACTTTTCTCAGTTAAACCGTATTTTAAAGAACAAAAGTCCTGCATTTTCAAACCGAGTTCCTTAAAGATAGTTTCTGCGGTGTCCGGCATTACCGGTGCAATCATGAGGGCAACAAGTCGAAGATTTTCAAAAAGGTGATACATTACCGAATTCAATGCTTCCCGTTTTTCTTCGTCTTTATAAAGCAACCAAGGGGTGGTTTCATCAATATATTTATTGGAACGATTAATTAAATTCCAAATGGAAATTAAACCATTTTGAAGACGGAAATTTGAAAAACTGTCCAGATATTCTTGAATTGTTACTTCTACAACCTGCTTTACATCTTCATCCTCGGGAAAATAACTTTGTTTGGGACGGCTGACAATACCGCCAAAGTATTTATTAATCATGGAAATTGTCCGACTGACTAAATTACCGAGGTCATTCGCAAGATCAAAATTATACTTTTCAATAAATTTTTCATAAGAGAAAATGCAATCATTTCCAAGCGGCATTTCCCTTAATAAATAGTAGCGCATCGGATCAAGACCATAACGACCGATAACATCGCGAGGATAAATAACATTCCCTTTTGATTTCGACATCTTCCCTTCTTTCATTAAGACCCAACCGTGAACATAAAGTTTAAAGCGAATCGGGACTTTTAACGCCATCAACATTATCGGCCAGTATACGGCATGGAATCTTAAAATATCTTTTCCGATGACATGAACAACCTCATCGCCTTCAATCCAGTATTTTTGATAATTACTTTCGTCATTTGAAAGATAACCGAGAGCAGAAATATAATTACTTAAGGCATCGATCCAAACATAAATAACATGTCGGGGATTACTTAAGACCGGAATTCCCCATTTAAAAGTAGTACGGGAAATCGCTAGATCTTCTAGTCCCCTTTCAACAAAAGAAACTACCTCATTCTTTCTGGTTTCCGGTTGAATGAAATCAGGATTATCTTCAATAAATTTGAGAAGTTTCTTTTGATATTTTTTTAGATTCAAAAAATAGCATTCTTCTTGAACCTTAGTAGTCGGACGTCCGCAATCAGGACAGGTTCCGTCGGGATTCAATTGGGTTTTTGTAAAGAATGCTTCATCAAAAACACAGTAATCTCCTTCATATTTACCGAGATAAATGTCTCCGGTTTCTAAAAGTTTTTCAAAAATCTTTTGAACAACCCGAACATGACGTTCCTCCGATGTTTGAA
>CALEGD010000096.1 GCA_937877075.1 uncultured Acholeplasmatales bacterium | reverse complement strand
GGGAAAGAGATTCTCTCTGCCTGCAAATGAAACTTTAGAAGTTGAGTTTAAGGATGTTTCTTTTAAATACCCGAATACGGATAATTATATTTTAAAAGATTTCAACTTTAAGATCAGTAAAGGTGAAAAACTGGCAATCGTTGGGGTGAATGGTGCCGGAAAAAGCACGATTGTAAAACTGATAACCGGGTTGTTTTTGCCGACATCAGGAGAAATCTTGGTAAACGGCATTAATATTACAGAGTTTAATGAAACCGAATATCAAAAGATGTTTTCCGTTGTCTTTCAAGATGTACATATTTATGCGACCTCAATCCTCAAGAATGTTATTGGTACTGACCGAGGCCGGGAATCCTCTTCAAAGGGGATTGAATGTTTGAACTTGGTCGGGCTAAAAGATAAAATTGAAAGCTTACCGATGCAATATGATACACAGATGTTGAAGGTGATTGACGAAAACGGGATTGAACTTTCCGGGGGACAAAATCAGAAAATTGCTATTGCCCGGGCTTTATATAAAAACGGGAATATGATTATTCTTGACGAACCGACCGCTTCACTAGATGCTTTGGCGGAAGGAGAAATCTACCAAAGCTTTGACAAGCTTGTAGAAAACAAAACTGCCATTTACATCTCCCACCGTCTCTCCTCAACAAAGTTCTGTGATAAGATCGCTTTATTTACCAATGAAGGTTTAAAAGAATATGGAACTCATGAGGAACTGATGCAATTAAAGGGTGAGTATTACCAGATGTTTATGACACAGGGAAAATACTATCAGGGGGAAGTCTAGATGAAAAAACCCAGATTTGTCTTTCCAAAATTTATTCGTTATGCTTTTTCATGTTATAAACCTTATTTCTTTGTAGTGACTTTCCGGGCGCTTATTAATGCCGGACTTACAGTTTATAATGCTTATATCATGTCTATTTTGATTAGGTATTTAGAAAAAGGAAATTATAGAGACGCTCTTTATGTCGGGCTTGGCATTGTTTTAGTAAATCTAGTTTTTAACTTCTTAAATAAATTGAATATTCGTTTAATGGAAACAACTAAACTAAAGATGACCGAAACAATTAGTCGGGCAATCACCTTAAAATTAATGAAAATCCCTTATCAATATTTAGAAGACCCTTATTACCTTGACTTAAAAGAAAGAGCAAAGTTTGCGATTGATAACCAAGATACGGTTAACCGATTTTTAAATTCGCTTGCGGAAGGATTACAAATTATCTTTACTCTCTTCGGTCTTTTAAGTATTATCTTTATTTTTGATTTTTTACTTTTAGTAATACTTATCATTGCGATAATTTTAAAAGTCATAATTGTTGCGATGTCTATTAAAACTCAATTTACTATTTTCAGGGATATCTTACCGATTAACCGGAAATTTGGTTATTACTTAGGTACAATCAATGATGAAAAACAAGGTAAGGATTACCGCATGTATTCAGTCGGTAAATTGATGGTTAATGAATTTGCCGGTTATGGTCAAGAAACTATCGGTTATTTTAAAAAACTATATCGTAAGTTTACGATTTACCGGTCTTTTGATAATCTGATAAAGTATTTAGAAATGGGAATAGTCTATGGTTTTGTAGCCTATAGAACAATAACGAGAAAACTTCCAATCAGCAGTTTCTCTTTATATATTTCTACTGCCATTAGTTTTTCAACTTCTTTTACTAGATTAATTGAAGTTAGTATTGACTTTGGTCAATCCATTTCATATCTCACTCCTTTTATCGAACTCGTAGAACTTAAAGAATCAAGAGAAGAAGGAGAAGCAGAACTGGATAATATCCGAGAAATTGAATTTCGAAATATTAGTTTCTCTTATCCCCGAAGCGACCAGATTATTCTCGATGATATTTCTTTTAAGATTAGCAAAAGCGAAAAGATTTCCATTGTCGGTTTAAACGGCGCCGGGAAAACAACTTTAATAAAACTTCTTTGTCGGCTTTATAAACCAAATTCCGGGGAAATCTTAGTAAACGGACGTTCAATTTATGAATATGATTATGATTCTTACATATCACATATCAGTGCTGTTTTCCAAGATTATAAACTTTTTAGCTACTCCCTTAAAGAAAATATTTTAAATTCCGACGGCGATGATGACCTTGCTTATCAGATTGCTTGTAAAGTTGGATTAAAAGAAAAGATTGATTCTCTTCCAGAAGGAATAAATAGCCTTTATTCTAAGATATTTGATGAAAAGGGAATTGAACTTTCCGGTGGTGAAGCACAAAAGATTGCGATAGCCCGAGCTCTACATAAGGATTCCTCACTCGTAATATTAGATGAACCAACATCTGCACTTGACCCATTAGCGGAAGCAGAAATTTACCAACATTTTAATGAATTGGTGAAAGATAAGACTGCTATCTATATTTCTCACCGGATGTCATCATCTGTTTTTTGTGATCGGATTATAATTATAGATTCGGGAAAGATAGCGGACATTAATACTCATTCAAATCTGATGAAGAAAAAAGAAAGCTTGTATTATAAATTGTTTATGACTCAAGCAAAGAATTATCAGGAGTAGATAACCCTTTATTTATTTCATTGACAAGAAAAAAATTGAATGATATAATCAAAATTATCAAGGAGGGTCGTATGAAATATTGTCCTAATTGCGGTGCAGAACTTGTAGAAGGTGCGAGATTCTGTCCCTATTGTGGAGCAAGTTTCCATGAGGTGTATGTCAACCAACCAGTTAATGAAATGGATGCCCCGAGTGCCGGTTTTGCCTTATTGGGATTCTTTTTACCAATAGTCGGTTTAATTCTATATCTGGTTTGGTATAATGATTTTCCTCTTCGAGCAAAATCTGCCGGAAAAGGTGCTCTGATTGGTTTCATAACCGGTATTGTTCTTTTTGGCTGCTATTTTATTGCTTTGATTCGCAATATAATATATTAGGAAATGTCTTTTTCGCTTTTTCTTCTATGAAAGAATTTCTTAAAAAAACCATCTTCAATTTTTCGGAAAGATTTGGGAAAGCACCGTTATGTAACGGCCGAGAAGAAACAACCTTTGAGGTATTTGGTTTTCGTTTTATACTATGTTATCGTTGCACTTTTATTATCATCGGACTTATACTTTCTGTTTTCCTTCTTGAAAGAATCTTTTACTTTAGAAGTCTTTCCAGAAAATATCAAGTTTTTTTAATTATCTTATTCCTCTCTTTTACGGTTATAGATGGGGTAATCCAATATTTCTTAGGTATTGAAAGTTCCAATTTTAGGAGAATTACAACCGGTTTTCTTGCGGGAGTCGGTTTTGGGTTGATGGTAGAGATTATTTTCGAAACTAAACCAAACAAAAAAGCTAGAACTTTCTAGCTTTTTTGCTTGCTGACTATCTTTACAATATTTATTAACACTTCCGTACATTTATCCATTGCTTCAATTGTAATACATTCATAACGGCCGTGAGCATTCCAACCTCCGGTTCCTAGATTGGGACAAAGGAGGCCTTTATAGGTAAGTTGGGCGCCGTCTGTTCCTCCACGGATGGGGATGGTAACTCTTTTTAGACCTGCCATTCTAATTGCTTCATCCGCAATCTCAATTACTTCCGGATGATCTTTGATAATTTCTTTCATATTATAATAACTGTCCTTAAGATCAACTTCAACGGTATTTTCTCTGTATTTTTTGTTCAGGAAATCCTTTACTTGAAGCAGAAAATCTTTCTGCTCAGTAAATTTATCGAAATCATGATTGCGAATAATATAATGCATTTTTGTCTTTTCTACATTTCCTTCAAGATTATTGAGATGGAAGAAACCTTCATAACCTTCTGTTGTTGCCGGAATCATATTTGAGGGTAATAATGAGTTAAACTTCATTGCCATTAAGAGACTGTTTTTCATAATGTTTTTTGCAGTTCCGGGGTGGATATTTACCCCGTTGATGGTGATATCTGCTGCTGCTGCGTTAAAGTTTTCGTAGTTAATCATACCTTCCCTACCACCGTCAACCGTATAAGCAAATTCTGCGTTAACTTTTTCGTAATCAAAGTACAGCGCTCCTTCACCAATTTCTTCATCGGGAGTAAAGACAATTTTGATATCCCCGTGTTTAATTTCCGGATGATTTAGAAGATATTCGGCCATCGTCATGATTTCCGCAATCCCCGCTTTATCATCGGCACCGAGGAGTGTGGTTCCGTCAGTTACAATTAAACTTTGACCTTTCAAGGTTTCCAGAAAGGGGAATTCCTTCACTTTCATAATGATGTTTTTATCTTTGTTTAGAAGAACATCATTGCCATTATAATCTGGGATGATTCTCGCTTGTACATTTTCTCCGCTTAAATCGAAAGAAGTGTCAAGATGAGCAATAAAGGCAATTGTCGGAATCTTTCTCTGGGTGTTTGCGGAGATCTGGGCATAAACATAGCTTTTATCATCCATTTTTGCTTCAATACCGAGATCTATCAGTTCATCTACTAATACTCTAGCAAGATCCTTTTGACTATCGCTTGAGGGATGCATCCCTGAATTAGGATTCGATTGCGTATTGATTTTAATATATTTTAGAAATCTTTTAAAAGTTTGCATATTTTCCTCCTTATTATATTATAGCAAAACTATCAGTTAAAAGTAAAAGAAATATTCTAAAAATTAAATTCCTATGTTATAATTAAGAAGAACAGGGGGAGTTTTATGTATAATTCAAAAGAGCTAATGCACTATGCTTGTGATGTCGGTGAAGAAAAGCTAAAAAAGAGTTTATTATCGGTTTTTATTTCCTCAATCTTGGCCGGTCTTTTTATCGGCCTTGGGTATATGGGATTCCTTTATCTCTCAAAATATTTTCATTATGGATACGTATTTAGCGAAAGGTATTTTGCTTCTGTTACCTTTGGAACCGGTCTAGTAATGATTATTATTGCTGGCGGCGAGCTTTTTACCGGCAACTGTCTACTTACGATGGGAGCATATGCGAAGAGATATTCATTTTTTAAGGTTATGGGTAATTTAGGTTTAGTATGGATCGGCAATTTTGTTGGGGCTATATTTTTAGTATTCTTAGTCTGTTTTTCGGTAAATTATGAGGAAATAATTCCTCAGATAACCACTCTTTCGGAAGTTAAAAATAACATGGTTTTCTTAGAAGCTTTCTTTAAGGGAATCTTATGTAATATCTTGGTTTCAATGGCTGTATATATCTCTTATGCATCCAAAACTATACCGGGTAAGATTCTAGCTGCAATTCTTCCGGTTTCCCTTTTTGTAATCTGTGGTTTTGAACACTCAGTTGCAAATATGTTTATTATTCCTCTAGGATATTTTAGCGGAGCTGATATTACACTCAAAGGAATGTTTTTAAATAATTTACTTCCGGTTACTCTCGGTAACTTTATCGGTGGTGGAATTATCATTTCCGGGGCTTATTATCTAATCTATAGAAAGAAATAAAACTAAAGTATAACAAGGAGAATAAAATGAAAAGAAAGATATTTGTATTATTATATATAAGTCTATTATTAATTGTGTTTTCTGGCTGTAGTGCAAATGACAATGGACATAAATCTGATCCTTATCCAAGTGAAGGTTCAACTGAAGAAATTGTTGTTTATTCTTCAGTACGTAAAATTATTTACAGTGCTTCCGCAAATCTTTATATTGAAGAAAACTTTAAAGAAAAAATAGCTACTTTAAAAGATAGCATTAATGATGATGAATGGACTGATTCTGAAAACATTAGTGATTATTCAGCGTATTTTATTTTTCGGATTAAAACTACACGTTTAGATGAATTTATTGATTCGCTATCAACTTATGGAGAAGTGAAAAATTTCAATAAAAAAGCTACTGATATTTCTTTGCAATATCAAGATACTAGTAATCAAATCATTGCTCTTGAAGCTGAAAAAGCACGATTAGTAGAGCTTTATGGTGAAGCTAATATGACAGAAATTATTCAAATTAATACAAGAATATCTCAGATTGACAAAGAATTAAGAGTTCTAAAAGGTGAGATAATCCAGTTTGATAGTCAAATAGAATATAGTGAAGTCCAAGTATCAATTTATAATGAAGCACCAGAAGAAGATGTTGTGTCATACGGTCAAAAGCTAATGCGATCATTTAAGACCGGTGGGAAGGCTTTCATTAAATTTTTTGAATACTTATCTTTAGGATTAGTTACAATTTTCCCTCTTGCTTTGGTTTTTGTAGCTGTTGGTGTAGGTATTTATTATCTTAGAAAGCTTTATCTAAATAAAAAGAAAAATAATAATAGAGATTAAACGATAAATCCCAAGAACAAGATATTATCAAAGTATTTTTACTTTGAGATTTTAATAAGTATACTGCTAGATTAGGGGTTGAACTATCTATAATGATGCTTTTGATATTCAGGAGCGAATATTTGTATTTAGATAAAACTGTTGTTGTTGAAAAAGGAGCAATAGGTGCTGGAAATGTAATATTAAGGTGGTGAAATATTAATTTATACAGACTAATAAGGCTACATTTATGACATCATAAAAGGATTTCATTCTTTTATAGATAAGCCAAGGGAATTAGATTTAATCTGATCATAACTTGGTTTTTTCTTTTTAAACTATTGGTTAAGAAAACGCTTTATGATATAATCTATAAGAGGTGAGAAGTTTGCGAATCAAAGAACATCCTATTCTGGATTTTAAAAGTGAACGAAAAATAGTCCATTTTACTTACAATGAACTTCCTTATTATGGGTATGAGGGAGATACGATTGCATCCGCACTTCATGCAGCCGGAGTAATAAAAATCGGCGAAAGTCAAAAGCTTAAACGCTCGCGCGGTCTGTACTGTGCTATCGGAAACTGCTCTTCCTGTCATATGATTGTTGACGGAGTGGCGAATGTGAAAACATGCATTACCTTACTTAAAGAAGGGATGAAAGTAAAGATGCAACCGGATAAGGGGAAATTATGTTAGAAAAGAAACTTGTAATTATCGGTGGTGGACCTTCAGGTCTTTCGGCGGCTAGAAGGGCGGCAGAAGCAGGGGTTCCGGTGCTCTTAATTGACCGTAACCCACGACTTGGCGGACAACTCATCAAACAAACTCATATCTTTTTCGGCTCTGAAAAACAATATGCCAAGACTCGTGGAATTGATATTGGGGAAAAGTTGGCTTCTTTTGTACTGAATAATCCTTTGATTGAGGTAATGGAAGACGCAACGGTTGTTGGGCTTTATCCCGACAAAGTCTTAACTGTTCTTAAAGAAAATGCGTATTTGAAGATTAAAGCAGAAGCGGTGATTATTGCGACCGGAGCTAGTGAAAAGGTTTTAGCTTTTGAAAACAATGACCTTCCAGGAATTTATGGAGCCGGCGCGGTACAAACTTTAATGAATGTTTATGGAGTGAAGCCGGGAAATAAAATTTTGATGGTTGGAAGCGGAAACATCGGTTTAATTGTTTCTTATCAACTGATGCAGGCCGGAGTAGAAGTTGTTTCGGTAATAGAAGCAGCTTCGAGGATCGGTGGTTATAAGGTCCATGCAGCAAAATTAAAAAGGCTCGGAGTTGAAATCAGAACCTCCGCAACAATTAAAAGAGCTTTGGGAGATAAGCAAGTAGAAGGGGCTCTGGTTATTAGTCTTGACGAAAACTGGCAAGAGATCCCCAAAACCGAAAAAACTTATCAGGTAGACGGTATTTGTATTGCGGTCGGACTGACTCCGCTTGCGGGGCTAGCAACAATGGTAGGTTGTAATATGGTCTATATTCCGGAATTGGGTGGCTTGGTTCCGGAAAGGAAGAATGGCTTTTGTACAAGCATACCATGGATTTTTATCTCCGGGGATGCTTCCGGAATAGAAGAAGCAAGCAGTGCGATTGTAGAAGGGGAGCTAACGGGCCTTGAGGCCGCAGCTTCTTTGGGATATCTTCATCCGGAAATGGAAAAATTGAAAACCGAGTTAAGGGAAGATTTAAGAACACTTCGAAGCGGCCCTTTTGGAAGTAAAATCCGAATCGGTTTACAAAAAGTGGAGGTTTTCAATGTTTGAAAAGATGGGAATACCTAGTTTAATACAGATTCAATCCTGCTTTCCGAAAGAAATAACAAAGAATGGCAAAGCAGTGATTGAGTGTTTTGAAGAAATTCCGTGTAATCCCTGCAGCACCTCCTGTCCTTTTAATGCTATAACTATCGGCCCCGATATTAATGAGAGACCAAAACTAAATCTTGACCTTTGTTCAGGATGCGGGATTTGTGTTTATTCTTGCCCGGGTCTTGCCATAAAGGTTGTACAAAAAGCAGGAGAGCAAATTCGCTTTAAAATACCTTATGAGTTCTTACCTGTACCTATTGCAGGAGAAATATGGAATGCCGTTGACCGAAATGGTAATATAATCGGTCAGGCCTTGATTGAAAAGGTGATAAATCGTCCCATTCAAGATCGAACCCTTTTGGTTCAAGTTTTGATAAATCAAGATCTAGTATATGATTTTGCCGGGATTAAGGGGAAAGCATGAAAAAGCAGGAAATAATTATTTGCCGTTGTGAGGATGTGACTTTAGAGGATTTACAGCAACTAATGGAAGCTGGTTATACGGATTATGAAGAATTGAAAAGATTACTTCGAATTGGAATGGGACCTTGTCAGGGAACGACCTGCGGTCAATTGGTTCAACGAGAGTTAGCAAAGTTTTTAAATGTCGGGATTTCGGAAATTAAAGTTTCGACCGAAAGGCCGCCTATTATGGGAGTGAAATTAATATTAATCAAAGAAGGTGCCGATAATGAAGGCTAATTATTTGATTATAGGTGCCGGAATCAGTGGCTCCAGTATTGCTTATAATCTGGCTTCAAAGGGTGAAAAGGGAATTGTTGTTGTTGATAAATCCTACCTTACCTCAGGGTCAACCGGTCGTTGCGGCGCCGGAATCCGCCAACAATGGGGTGCAAAAATGAACTGCTTACTCTCCAAAGCTAGTATAGAATTTTTTGAAAAGGCCCAGGAAGTTTTAGAGTATCCCGGTGATATTGAGTTTAAACAGGAAGGATATTTAATCCTCGCGGTAAATGAGGAAGAAAATCGGGATTTTTCTAAAAACGTTCTCCTTCAAAACGGTCTCGGTATTCCGTCTTTGAAAGTCGATAAAGAGCAAGCCTTAAGAATCGTTCCTCATTTGAATCCGGATGCTTTTATCAATGCTACATTTTGTCCGACCGACGGACATCTTAATCCCTTTAAAATGAATGATGCTTATTACCTAGCAGCAAAGCGACTGGGTGTTGAGTTTTTCTTCCATGAGGAAGTGAAAGAAATTATTGTTGAAAACCATAAAATCGTTAAGGCGATTACCAATCATCGTGAAATTGAAACAGAAAACATTATTAATGCTGCCGGGGGATATGCCGGAGAAGTCGGTAATTTAGTCGGACTTAACTTACCGGTTTATGCTGAACGTCACGAGATATTAGTTACCGAACCGGTCGAAAGAATTCAAGGTCCAATGGTTATGTCTTTTGGGAAAAATCTTTACTGTCAACAAGTACCTCACGGCGGTTTCATTATGGGACGCAGTACTTTAGGTGAACCAAAAAGCCATAGTTTGACTTCAAGTTGGCAATTTTTAGATGAGATGGCCAAGACGGTTTGTGAGATACTGCCGGCAGTCGGGAACCTAAGAGTGGTCAGACAATGGGCGGGGTCTTATACAATGACTCCTGACCGTCAACCGATTCTTGGAAAAACCGATATAGAAGGTTTTTATCTGGCAATCGGCTTCAGTGGCCATGGTTTTATGTTTGCACCGATGACTGGTCAACTTTTAGCTGAGATAATTCTCGGAGAAGAAACATCGATTGATATTAGTGAGTTGGATCTAAAACGCTTTGAAAGCGGAAAAAATATTTCTTATGAAAAATCTGTTGTTTAGGAAAGGAGATTTTTATGGCAATTTATCCTTATAAAACGGAACCTATTTTTGATTACAGTCTTCCTGAAAATCAGAAGAAATATCAGGAAGCTCTACTAAAAGAAAGGGAAAAATTCGGAAAGCAAATTCCCTTAATAATTAACGGAAAAAGAGTTAAAACCGACAATTTGCTTACATCCGTCAATCCTGCAAATCACCGGGAAATCATCGGAGAAGTTCATCAAGCCGGAATTTCGGAAGCAGAAACAGCGATGGAAGCTGCTCTTGAAACTTTTAAAACTTGGAGTAAAGTCCCCTCACAGGTTCGAGCAGACATTCTTTTTAAGGCTGCGGCAATTTACCGGCGTCGTCGTTTTGAACTTAATGCTTTGGAAACCCTTGAAGCGGGAAAACCATGGGTTGAAGCAGATGCGGATGTCGCGGAAGGAATTGATTTTTTAGAGTATTATGGAAGACAAATATTGGAACTTGAAAAAATTGATGAGAGAATTATCAGCCGACGTAATTTAGAAAGAAATGAATACCGTTATATTCCGCTCGGAGTCGGTGCAATCATTACCCCTTGGAATTTCCCTTTGGCTATTTTAACGGGAATGACTTGTGCCGCTATTGTCAGCGGCAATACGGTTCTACTAAAACCTTCATCAAATACTTCCGTTATCGCTTACCGTTTCCTAGAAATTATGGAAGAAGCCGGCCTACCTGCGGGAGTTATTAATTTGATTCCCGGCAAGGGTTCTGAAATCGGTGATTATATTGTCAATCATCCAAAGACCCGTTTTATTTCCTTTACCGGTTCAAAAGCTGTCGGAGTTGAAATCTATGAAAAAGCCGCTAAGGTCCAGAAGGGTCAAATCTGGTTGAAACGGGTAATTGCCGAGATGGGAGGTAAGGATGCGATTCTTGTTGATGAAGGCATTGATACCGAATTTGTTGCATCAGAAATTGTTAAGTCGGCATTTGGTTTCAGCGGTCAAAAATGCAGTGCTTGTTCGCGAGCTATAATTCATGAAAAAGTCTATGATGAAGTTTTAGAAAAGATTGTTTTAAAAACAAATTCTCTTACCCTAGGCGATCCCTCTAATCCTGATAATTTTATGGGCCCGGTTATTGACCAAAAGGCATTTGACAGAATCAGCAATTATCTTCAAATTGGAATGGAAGAGGGAAGGCTTGTTGCAGGTGGATTGGTTGATTCTAAAACCGGTTATTTTATCAGTCCGACGGTTTTTGCGGATGTTCCACAGGATGCGAAAATCATGCAGGAAGAAATATTTGGACCGGTCTTAGCGATTACCAAGGTTAAGAGTTTTGAGGAAGGCTTAGGGGTTGCTAATAACAGCGAATATGGATTAACAGGCTCGGTTATTTCTAATAATAGATTCCATTTAGAAAGGGCCAGGGAAGATTTTCAGGTTGGAAATCTCTATTTGAACCGCAAATGTACTGGGGCAATTGTAGGTTATCAACCTTTTGGAGGCTTTAATATGAGTGGAACCGATTCTAAGGCCGGAGGACCCGATTATTTAATTCTCCATATGCAAGGCAAGAGTATTTCCGAAAGTTTTTAAAATAGAAAGCGAAATAACTGCAAAACCTATTAGAAACTTGTATAATTCAGGTAGACTTAATGAAGGAGGTTTTTTATGAATAATTACTTTACTTTAGAAAACGGAGTTAAGATTCCGGCAATTGGTTTCGGGACTTGGCAAATACCGGAAGGAGAAGTAGCTTATAATTCTGTTCTTGCTGCTTTAAAAGCCGGTTATCGTCATCTTGATACGGCAATGGTTTATGGAAATGAGAAAAGTGTCGGTAAAGCGTTAAAGGATTCAGGAATCAAACGGGAAGAGGTTTATGTAACAACAAAACTTTCCGCAAACATCAAAGGTTATCAGGAAGCTCTTGATGAGTTTGAGAAGTCGCTTGCAAATCTCGGACTTGAGTATCTTGATTTATATTTGATTCACAATGTAAAACCATGGGGAATAGAAAGTGATGGTTATGATTATATGGATGCGAATATTGCTTCCTGGAGAGCTTTTGAAAAGCTCTATGAAGAAGGTAAAATCCGTTCTATCGGCGTTTCGAATTTTTTACCCGGTCATCTTGATATCTTAACCAAGAATACCAAAATTAAGCCTATGGTTAATCAAATCCGTGTTCATCCTGAACATATCCCAACTGAAAACATTCGTTATTGTCAGGAAAATGGAATTCTTGTTGAAGCATATTCGCCACTTGCGACTGGAAAAATATTACAGAGTAAGAAGTATGCGGATATTGCCGCAAAACATGGAAAATCTGCAGCTCAAATCTTAATTCGCTGGAGCTATCAACTTGGTTTACTTCCGCTTCCTAAATCAATTACTGAATCGAGGATTATAGAAAATCTAAATATTTTTGATTTTGAAATCTCTTCAGAAGATATGAAGAATATCGGAGAGATTGAATGATTACTTATTATTTTGTTAATAATACTAGATTAATAGGCAAAAATAGAAATATACGAAACATCATAAAAGAAGCTTCGGAATATTGACAATTATCAATAATTTTGCTAAAATGGAGTGTAGTTTACAATGACTAAGAAATATTAGGAGGAAAAATGAAAAAATTTATTTTCTTATTCATCATGGTCCTTAGCGCTTTTGTTCTTACAAGCTGTAAGGAAGAAGGCGAGTATGCAATCGCGATGGTTACCGACCTCGGTGATATCGATGACAGATCCTTTAACCAAGGAACTTGGGAAGGTATCAAAAAATATGCTGAAGAGTACGGAATACCTCACAAGTATTACAAACCAACCAGCAAGGATACTGATGCCTATGTCGCTGCTATTGAACTTGCTATTTCTAATGGGGCTAAAATTGTTATCACACCGGGATATTTATTTGAGGAAGCAATTAATATTTGCCAGGCACAATATCCTAATACTAAATTCGTTATTATCGATGGAAACCCTGCAAACGTTAATGCCTTTGACGAGGATCCAGACAATAATGGAACATTAATGGACAATACTTATTCAATCTTTTTTGCTGAAGAACAAGTTGGTTATTTAGCTGGATATGCAGCCGTTAAAGAAGGTCACACAAATTTAGGATTTATGGGCGGAATGGCTGTTCCTGCCGTTATTAGATACGGTCAAGGGTTCATCTTTGGTGCCAATGCGGCAGCTATAGAAGATAATAAGGATATTACAATTAAATATCACTATACAGGCGACTTTCAAGCAAATAGTAGAAACCAATCAACTTCTGCAACAATGTATTCTGATGGTGTATCAATTATTTTCGCCTGTGGCGGATCCGTTGGTAATTCTGTAATGGCAGCAGCTGCGGTTGATAATAAACTTGTTATCGGTGTAGACGTTGACCAAAGCCAAGAATCACCTACTGTTATTACTTCTGCAACCAAAGGTATCGGCATTGCTGCATACACCGCACTCGAATCATTCTTCGGTGGCGACTGGGATGAAGAAGCTGGCGGACTATCAGTAACCCTTGATGCAGCAAAAGACGGTGTTGGTCTGGTAATGAATGAAAATGCGAAATTTAACATCTTCACAAAAGCCCAATACGATGCAGTATTTAAAGATCTGGTAGACGGAAAAATTGTAATCCCCTTCGATCTGACAAAAGCCAATAAAGAAAACGAACTTATTGTATCAAAAGTTACAGTCACTGTTGTAGCGTAAGCAAATAGTAAAGTATGAAAGAATAAGAAAGGGTCTCCCTTTCTTATTCTTCAATATAGTGATAATTTTCGAAAGGATAAATGGTAGGTACTGTGAATTATATTATTGAAATGTTGCACATTACTAAAGAATTTCCTGGAATCAAGGCTAATGATGATATTACCCTGCAATTAAAAAAGGGGGAAGTCCATGCTTTGTTGGGTGAAAATGGAGCCGGAAAATCAACGCTGATGAGCGTTCTTTTTGGGCTTTATCAACCTGAATTCGGTGAAATTCGTAAAAATGGAGAATTGGTTCACATTAAAAACCCCAACGATGCCAATGACCTTGGAATCGGAATGGTTCATCAACATTTTAAACTTGTAGAAAACTTTACTGTCTTGGATAATATCATAATGGGGCATGAGCTAATGAACGGACCTTTTATTGACCGTAAGAAAGCAAGACAGAAGGTTGTTGAACTGAGTAAAGCCTATAAACTCCATATTAATCCCGATGCTTTGATAGAAGATATCAGTGTCGGAATGCAACAAAGAGTTGAAATCTTGAAGATGCTGTATCGTGAAAACGAAATTCTGATATTTGACGAACCAACCGCCGTGCTCACGCCACAAGAAATAGATGAATTAATGGGCATTATGCGAAATTTAGTCAATGAAGGTAAATCCATCATCTTCATAACACATAAATTAAATGAGATTATAAAGATTTCAGATCGTTGTACCGTTTTAAGACGAGGAAAACTTATCGGCACAGTTGAAACCTCAAAAACTTCGATTCCTGAACTTTCAAAAATGATGGTCGGTCGTGATATACAATTTACGATTAATAAAACTAAGGCAAATCCCACAGATACTGTTCTTTCAGTTCAGAACTTGACTGTTATTTCTTCCTTAAGTAATAAAAATGCAGTTAATGATGTTAGTTTTACGGTTAGGAAAGGAGAAATTGTCTGTATTGCCGGAATAGAAGGCAATGGTCAATCAGAGCTTGTTTATGCCTTAACAGGAATGAATAAGATTGCTTCCGGAACTGTGATTTTAAATGGAGAAGATATTACCGATAAGAGCATCCGTTACCGTAATGATCATGGCATTAGCCATATTCCTGAGGATCGCCATAAGTATGGTTTAATCCTTGATTATAATCTTGCTTATAACCTTGCTTTAAAACAATATCACACGAGTGGATTTCAGAAATTTGGTTTTCTCAATATGGATAAGATTAATAATTTTGCGGACCGATTGATTGAACAATATGATATTCGCAGTGGTCAAGGTAGATCCACAATTGCCCGAAGTATGTCCGGCGGAAACCAACAAAAGGCTATTATTGCTCGTGAAATCGATAAGGGTTCGGATTTATTAGTGGCCGTACAGGTTACTCGAGGACTTGATGTTGGTGCAATTGAATATATCCATAACCAGATTTTAAAAGAACGTGAAAATGGAAAAGCAATACTTCTAATATCATTGGAACTAGAAGAAGTCTTAAGTTTAAGTGATCGTATTCTAGTTATGTATGAAGGAAAGATTGTTGCGGAACTTGATCCTGAAACTACAAATGAGCAAGAACTCGGTCTTTATATGACCGGTGGAAAGGAAGGAACATATAATGGCTGATAATCGCAGTTTTCAAAACAAATCCTTTTCCAGTTTAGAAGGGTTTCTTAAAGAACTATCTAAGAAAAACGGATTTAAAACCTTTGTTTCCGTCCTTTTATCAATTATCTTGGGGCTCTTCATTGGTTTTCTGATTTTGTTAATTTCCAATCCGAGAACCGCTTTTCCCGCTTTTGGAGGCATTTTAGCTGGCTCTTTCGGTGATCCGAAATCAATTCTTGTCGGTATCGGGGATATGCTTTATTATGCGACACCAATCATTTTAACCGGTTTATCCGTCGGTTTTGCATTTAAGACTGGCCTTTTTAATATCGGTGCTTCCGGACAATTCATGGTAGCACAATTCACAACATTGATGGTCGCTTTTTACGGAGGTTCTCTTGGGGCTTTTCAATGGGTATTTGCGATACTTGCCGGTGTTTTAGCAGGAGCTTTTTGGGGGTTTATCCCAGGTTTCTTTAAAGCGGTCTTTAATGTAAATGAAGTTATTACTTCAATTTTGTTTAACTATATCGGCATGTATTTTACAAATATGTTGATTAGAGGAAATTCAACGATTTTTGATACTCATCGTCATGAAACCTTTAAAATCAGTAAACAAGCATTTTTGCCTAAATTTGGTTTAGACAAAATCTTTAGCGGTTCTAGAATCGATATTGGAATTCTAATTGCAATTTTAGTTGCAGTTTTGATATATATTATTTTAAATAAGACTAAATTTGGTTTTGAACTTAAAGGTGTTGGTTTTAACCGTTATGCCAGCCGCTATGCTGGAATTAATGAAAAGAAGAGCATTATACTCTCGATGACAATCGCGGGTGCTTTAGCTGGACTTGGAGGCGCCTTAAAAATGATTGCTCCCGGTGCCCATTATGTTGGAAACACTTTATCTGCAGAAGAAATTTTAGCTGCAGAAGGTTTTAACGGAATACCTGTTGCCCTTCTTGGATTATCAAATCCAATCGGAATAATTTTTTCCGGTCTCTTTATTACTCATATACAAAGAGGTGGTTTCTTTGTACAATCAATTGTCATGATTGAAATTATTGATATCATTACAGCAATTATTATTTATTTCAGTGCATTTGCTTTGGTTTTCCGAATATTTATTGCAAAAATAATTAAGAAGAAAAAGTTTGATGCAGAAGCTGCCCTTGCGAATGAAGATAGTGAAGAAGTAGATATAATTCCGCTTCACAAAGAGGATGAGGAGGCAAGAAATGGATAGCCTATATTTTATTCTCCAACAAACCTTATATTTTGTTATTCCGCTTCTAATTGTTGCTTTGGGAGGAATGTTTTCGGAAAAAAGTGGTATTATCAATATCGCTTTAGAAGGTATTATGATTATTGGTGCTTTCTTTGGAATACTCTTCATCAACTCAATGCAGCAGTCGGGTGCTTTAGCCTCATCGCCACAATTGCTTTTAATATTAGGAGCATTAGTTGCCGTTATATCAGGAATAATTTATTCTGCTTTGCTCGCTTTTGCTTCGATTAATATGAAGGCCGATCAAACAATCGGTGGCACTGCTTTAAATCTCTTGGCAGCATCTCTGGTAATTTTTATTGCCAGGACAATGAATAATGTCAAGCAAATTTACTTTTCCCAAGTATTTCAAATAAAAAAAGTGCCGATTCTAGGTGACATCCCCTTTATCGGAGACATACTCTTTAAGAACACATTTTTAACAACTTATATTGGAATTTTAATTCTTATTGTTTCAGTCATAATACTTAAGAAAACCAGATTTGGTTTACGCCTCAGTGCTTGCGGGGAACATCCTCATGCTGCACAATCAGTTGGCATCAATGTTTACAAAATGCGTTGGAGCGGAGTATTGATATCGGGTGCCTTAGGGGGAATGGGTGGCCTTGCTTATGTCATTCCCTCAATGATAAGTTTTGGTGGAAGTGTTTCCGGTTACGGATTCCTTGCCCTCGCCGTCATGATTTTTGGACAGTGGAAACCGCTTAGGATTTTCTTTGCGGCCCTCTTCTTTGGATTTTTTTCGGCTTTATCAGTTACATACTTTAAATTTGATTTTATAAATAATATTAATCTGGCTAATAAGAGTGATATTTTTAAAATGGTTCCATACTTTGCAACTATGATTGCTTTAGCTTTTACATCCAAAAAGTCAAGAGCTCCGAAAGCAGAAGGAATTCCTTTTGATCCCGGTGCCAGATAAAAAAGACAAAACCTCCAAAAATTGAATAGAACCTCTTAAAATATACGCATATAAAAATTCTTTTAAACATATTGGTTCAGTTCAAATGGAGGTTTTTATTGTTCTTTAAGACAATTTATGGTTTTATAGACTAATTTTCTGGTTTGAACATCAAATATCTTGAAAAAAACCATAATTTAAAAAAATAATATAATATGAATGATAGCAGCAATAGTAGAGACTCTAAATTCATCCATACAAACAATTTCAGTTAATTGGTATCTGAAGTCTTCAATATAATCTTTAAATGGCTTTAGTAACATTTATGTCATTTATTTTCCAATTCTGAAAAGGATATTTTTAATCTAGTCTAAGAGTAAAAGAATAAGGAACTTAAAAAGTAAAGGATATTGACAAAAATCTAAAATAATCGTAAAATGTATATATCTTATTGCAGGTATAGTATAACGGTTATTATGCCGCCTTCCCAAGGCGGAGATACGGGTTCGATTCCCGCTACTTGCTCCATTTAAACACAACATTCCGATTTGGAATGTTTTTTTCTGTGTGGGCATGAAATTACAGATCATGGATCCTGACGAAGCTAACTTTGAGTAATATCTAGTAGTAATGTTTTTTTAATAGTAGGGGACTAAAGGCTTGGATAAATGGCGAAAGAAGGGACGAGGTTTATGAGAATTACTTATTATCTTAAAAGCAATGATGCTTTAAGAGTTTTTTGGTATAATAATTATGAAAGAGGTAGTTTATGAATAAAAATTTTAAAACTGGGGTCATATTTGATCTTGACGGAACTTTGCTTGATACACTTGAAGATTTATATGAAAGTGTTAATTATGTTTTAAATAAGTACCATTATCCAAAGAGAACAAAAGAAGAAGTCCGTGATTTCGTTGGTAACGGAATCAAATTGTTGATGAAAAGAGCTTTACCGGATAATCTTTCGGAAGAGGAATTTTCTGAATGTTTCCATCTTTTCGAAGAATATTATGCGGAAAACTTGCAAAAACACACTCAGCCCTATCCTGGGATTTTATCTTTGCTTGATAATTTGAAAGCTGAAAATGTCGTTATAGGTTTGGTATCTAATAAGTTTCAGGAGGGTGTTGAAAGTTTAAATAAGATGTTTTTTTCCGATTATATTAAAGTTGCAATTGGAAATCAAGAAGGGTTAAGTCCTAAACCTGCGCCTGATTCCGTAAATTTAGCTTTAAAACATCTTTCCTTATCTAAAGAAAGAGATCTTATATTTTATATCGGTGATTCGGATGTTGATATAAAAACGGCTAAAGCAGCAAGACTACCCATAATTAGTGTAACTTGGGGTTTTCGGAGAAAAGAGATACTTCAAGAATTAAAACCTGATTATTTAGTTGATTATCCGGAAGTCATTCTTGAGATAGTGAGGTATGAGAAAAATAAAATATAGCAATTTTTGGAAAAAAATGTATCAAAGAAAGCCTATTATATGATATAATATTTAAAAGGTTGGTTTTTTCCGAAAACGGGAAGCAAGATGCTGATTGGAGAATTGGATGAAAAAATCATTTTTTAAAAAAATTATTAAGAATGGCAGTTTAGGATATGTTTACCAGAAATTGATTTATGATAAGAAAAACCTTCTGCAGGATTTAATCTTTATTGATGTAAATACCATTTTTGAGAAGATTGTTAATCTTAACGGAAAGAAAATGATAAAGAGAAAGGCTTCTTCATTAGGAGAAGAAGCCCAAAATTATCTTAATATTCTTAGAGAATCACTGAGAAAAACTCGGGAAAGTACTTTTAAGCGGATCTTAAAATATTTCCCTACAATTAAGAAAAATTATAATCTTTTATTTTATTTACCGAAGCCACATTATTTGGTAACTATTTTTGTTGAGACCGAAAAAATTAACGATCCTTTGCTTGACAGCAGCGGTCGTTTTAAAACTATGATAAATAATATGAATGATTGCCTCTGGATTCTTGATACCGATCTGAAGTATTCTTACTTAAGTCCATCTTGTCAAAAGGTTTTTGGTTATACAGCTAAAGAACTTCAGATTCTTTCGCTTGATAAAATTATGACTAAAGAATCTTTTGATAGGATATCAAAGGTTTATAAAGGTTTTGAAAATTTGAAGAAAGACACCTTTGAAAAGAATCAAGCAATTACTATTGACATTAATCATGTAAAAAAAGACGGAACTGAAGTAATTATTGAACATATGATCCAATTATTAATTGGAGAAGATGGAGAAACTCAAGGTTTGATGGGGATTGCCCGCGATGTAACGGAATGGATTGCTACTAAAGAAAGTATCAGAAAAAGTAAAGAGCAGTTGCAGGTGATTTTAAACTCAACCGCAGAAGGTATATTCGGAATTGATCTTGACGGCAATTGTACTTTTTGTAATGATTCTTTTTTGCGGATTTTTGGTTACAATAGTCAAAACGAGCTTTTGGGAAAGAACATTAAATCTTTATTTTTCTATGATGACGATAATCGTCTAAAAAAAGTTTATGAGAATGATTTTAATAACTTTGTAGAGAAAGAGATTTTTAGGAGAAAGGACAATACGACATTCATCGGTGAGTACTTTACTTTTCCCCAATATCACAACGGTGAGAATATTGGTGCCGTGGTTACTTTCCTGGATATTACCAAACGTATTCAGGTAGAGGAGGAATTAAGAGAAACCGAAAGAAGTAAAACGGTACTCTTACAAAACTTACCGGGAATGGCTTATCGTTGTAAGTTTGATCGTGATTGGACGATGCAATTTGTTTCTGACGGTTGTTTTGAACTAACCGGGTATCGTTCTGAAAATCTTGTAAATAACCGTGACATCTCATATAATCAAATTATAAAACCCCAATTTCGCGAGAGTCTCTGGAATAATTGGTGTAAGGCAGTTGAAACAGATTCTCCTTTTCGAAATGAATATGAAATAGTAACTGCGAACGGTGAAGAAAAATGGGTTTTAGAACAAGGACAAGTTATTTTTGATATTCTTGGAGAAGTAGAAGCTTTAGAAGGGCTTATTATTGACATCACTGACCAAAAACTTAAACAAGATGAGATTGAATACCTTAGTTACCATGATAGTCTTACCGGTATTTATAACCGCATCTTTTTTGATAAACAAGTTGCTAAATTGGACCATCCGCTCTATTACCCCTTATCAATTATTGTTGGTGATATTAACGGTCTTAAGTTTTTAAATGATGCCGTTGGTCACCAAGAAGGGGATAAGATAATTCAGAGAACCGCTCAACTTTTAAAACAAAATATCCAAGAAGGGCAAATTCTTTCCAGAATTGGCGGCGATGAGTTTGGAATCCTACTTCCGAATACCAATGCTTCTCAGGCTCATGAAAAGATGGTAAGGTTTCATACCCTTATTCAAGAGTATAATAAAAGCATTTCAATTGATGAATATAATATCAATTTAGCCCTTGGTTATGCTACCAAGACTCAGGAAGATATAGAATTTTCTTCGGTTTTTAAGATTGCGGAAGACCATATGTATAAACGGAAAATGCTAGAGCGAAATAGTTCTCATAGTTCAATCATTTCATCAATTACCGCAACAATGTTTGCAAAGAGCCAAGAAACCGAAGAGCATGCGGAAAGACTTAAAAAACTGGCTCATCTCGTTGGAAAGAAAATACGTCTTCCTCAAGAAAAACTGGATGAATTAGCCCTTCTGGCTACCCTTCATGATATCGGGAAGGTCGGAATCGATGAAAAGATTTTAAATAAACCCGGCAAACTTACAAAAGAAGAGTGGAAGGAAATGAAGAAACATCCTGAGATTGGATACAGAATCGCTATGGCTTCACCCGACCTGATATCAATTGGAGAATATATTCTCTCCCATCATGAAAGATGGGACGGAAAGGGTTATCCCCGTGGGTTAAAGGGTCAAGAAATACCGCTTCTTTCCAGAATTATTTCCATCACCGATGCCTATGATGCAATGATGTCGGATCGTCCTTATCGACAAGCGATGACAAAAGAAGAGGCATTAGAGGAAATAAGAATCAATGCCGGAACTCAATTCGATCCCGATTTTGCCAATTTCTTTGTAGATTTAATGAATAATGAAGATTTAAGCGATTAGCCTAAGGCATATCGCTTTTTTCATTATTTGACAAACTTTCCGGGTTTGGCTATAATATAATACATATAAGTTTTGTTTTCTTGTTATTCAAACAAGGTATTAAGAATTGAAAATGAGGTAAATATGGATATTTTAATCACCCTAAACAAAGCATATATGAGGCAACTTGAAGTTTTAATTCATTCGCTTTTATTATCGAACGAACATACTCATTTTGTCCTCTACATTATTTCTAAAGAATTAACACAAGAAGATATTGATAAACTGGAAAAAAGAATCAATAATAAATTAGTCACTTTTAAGCTTCTCTTTTTTGATGATTCTCTTTTAATAGGAGCACCGACTTCTTCACGTTATCCTTTAGAGATTTACTATCGGCTTTTTGCTGCGAAAGTCCTCCCTGAAGAAATAAAAAGAATCCTTTATCTGGACCCGGATATCGTTGTTATTAATCGATTAGACGAACTATATAATACTAATTTTGAGAATGCTTATTTTATCGGGGCAACCCATGTTCGGAATTTTCTGCGGAGGATAAATAAATTAAGAGTTAAAGCAAAAAAGAATTCGCCATATATAAATACTGGAGTTATGATGATGAATATTGAGCTCCTACGTAAAGAACAAAATGTCCAGGAAGTTTATGACTTCATCAACAAATTTAAACTTGTTCTGTCTCTTCCCGACCAAGATATTATCTTCGGGCTTTATGGTGAAAAGATTAAATTAGTTGATTTTATGATTTATAATCTTAGTGATAGAATGTTAACGCGGGAAAATCTGATTTTCAAGAAAAAGTATGATTTGGATTGGGTAAAAGAGAATACGGTTATAATTCATTATTGTGGGAGAAACAAACCTTGGCGGTCGAAATATCGCGGGATTCTTAATATTTTTTATAATAAAATTGAAGAAAGAATGGAATTAATGATTAGAAAATGATTCTATAATCACTACAGGTAATTGCTTACCTGTTTTTGTTTTTCAAAACATTGTGTATAAATTATATGACAAGATATATAATAATATCAAATGATAGAAATTACTTGACAAACTTACAATTGATAGTTTATAATCATTTGTGTAAGGAGTTTTCTATGCAAAAGTTTGTCTCACCTTCAGAGTCTGTTGTTTTATTTTTGGGAGAACTTAAGGATATATTAAAAAATCCTAATTTTAATCTTGATACAGATTTAAAAATTATTACAAAGAAAAAAAAAGAACATCCTGGCGATCCTTGTTCTACTTTTAATACACTAATAAAATTAGAATTTGATCGACAAGATATTCGTTCTGAACTTCGAATTTGGAAAATTATATGGAAACAATGGCGGATAATGTGGTACCAGATTCACCCTGTTTTTTTGTTTTTGAAAAAGTAATAAAAAGGAGAGATGTTTATATTAAGGTAAAAATTTATGATAGAATGAAAAAAGTGTTCTGCGTATCTTTTCATTTTGCTAGATATCCATTATTAAAATTTCCATATAAAAATTAACCAAAAAAAGAAAAGAGAAAAACTTTGGGAGGAATTATGAAAGAATTTATTCTTATGACTTGTCCGGTATGCGAAGAGAGGCATAGAGTTAAGAAGGGGGTAAGAGAAGGCAAAGTTTATATTAAAGGAAAAGAAGTCAGCTTCAATGAGATTTTCTATTTTTGTGATAAATCAAATTTCGAAGAAAATGAATTCGTTCCAGCAAAAGTTATGGATGAAAATTTATTACGTGCTAGGGATGCTTACAGAAAAGAAGTTGGTTTATTAACATCAGAAGAAATCGCAAAAATCAGAAGTTTTTTCGGATTAACTCAGTCAGATTTTTCTGCTTTGCTTGGTTGGGGAGATATCACTATTACCAGATATGAAACTAAATCGATTCAAGATGAAACTTATGATGAGATAATGAGGTTAGTTTATAATGACCCGCTATTTGCGTTGGAAAATTTGGATAAACACAAAAACCGTTTTGATAAGGGACGATATTTTAAAATAAGACAAAATATAATAAATATAATATTAAGCACAAAAAATAAGTATTTAATAGAAAAGCAAATATATAGTTATTATCTCCAGTATTATGAAAAAAGTGTTTTAAACGGTTATAAAATTTTGGACTTAAAAAAGGTTATTAGTGTAATTAAGTATTTTTCTAATTTTGTGAATCATTTATTTAAAGTTAAATTAATGAAGCTATTGTGGTATACAGATGTTGTTTATTATAACAGGCATAAAACATCTATGATGGGGTTAGTTTATACACATCATGTCTGTGGAGCTTTACCAATAGCTTATGATAATATATTATCACTTCCAGGTATTGAAGTTTCAGAGAGCTTGATAAACTATAATATAGCTTATAAAATAATTCCAAGCAAAGACCTTGATATCTCAGAGTTTACTATTGAGGAACTTGAAGTTTTAAATTTGGTTGCTAAAAAATTCAAAGATTACAAGGCAGAGGATATTATAGATTATATGCATCAAGAAAAAGCTTATGAAAAAACTAATTTTCATCAAATAATACCTTATAGTCTATGCAATGATTTAAATGAATTAAAGTGATTAATAACACAAGGTGCAATTTGTTTGCATCTTTTTTTCTATTACTTACCACAATTTTATGTTATAATCAATTTAGATATATACAAGGAGATGAGTATGAAAAAGCTAAAACTATATGGTTTTAATAATCTTACAAAAACATTGAGTTTTAATATCTATGATATTTGTTATACCAGAGACGATTCGGAAAGAAGGGCTTATATCGAATATATAGATAATCAATATAATAGCGAAAGACTAACAAAAATACTTGAGGAAGTTGCTTTAATCATTAATGCCAAGATCTTAAATATTGCAACTCAGGATTATGAACCTGAGGGGGCGAGCGTTACAATTTTAATTTCTGAAGGGGATTTAAGACCTTCTTACGATAAGTCTTTTGTCGGGCATTTGGATAAAAGTCATATAACGGTTCATACCTATCCCGAAACACATCCCTATAATAATATCAGCACTTTTAGAGTTGATATTGATGTTTCCACTTGCGGTGAGATTTCACCTTTAAAGGCTTTGAATTTTTTGATTAATAGCTTTGATTCGGATATTATTATTACCGACTACAGAGTTCGAGGCTTCACCAGGGATTTGAACGGAATGAAACATTATCTTGATCATAATATTAATTCCATTCAAGATTATATTGATAAAGTAACTTTGGAAAGATATACGACTTATGATGTCAATCTCGCTTATACAAATATATTTCATACCAAAATGATGTTGAAGAGGTTTATTTTAGATAATTATCTTTTCCATATTGATTCCGATAGTTTAAATGAATTGGAAAAGGAATATATAAAACAAGAAATAAATAGAGAAACAGCAGAAATATTTTACGGAATGAATATTCCAAAAATGAAATAGGAGTTTTTTATGAAATGGTATACAGAATATTGGACTAATCACGTAAAGTTTTCAATCAGAATAAAAAAACATATTTATACCAAAGAAACAAGATTTCAAAAACTTGATTTTTATGACTCGTATGAATTTGGACGTTTTTTTGCCTTGGACGGTTATATGATGGCAAACGAAAAAGATGAGTTCATTTATCATGAGATGATGGTTCACTTACCGATGAATGCAAATCCTGATATCAGGAATGTTTTAGTAATCGGCGGCGGTGACGGCGGGTCAGTTCGAGAACTTACGCGTTATCCCTTTTTAGCATGCATTGACCTTGTAGAAATTGATGAAGAGGTTGTTAGGGCCTGTCAGGAATTCCTGCCTTTAACTGCCCATAAACTAACCGATCCGAAAGTAAATTTAATCTTTGCGGACGGTGCAGAGTTTGTTTCAGAAACCAAAAAAGTTTACGATTTGATAATCGTTGATTCAACCGATCCAATCGGGCCTGGAGAAGGTCTTTTCACGCCACGGTTTTATCGGAATTGTTATCGGATATTATCAGGTGACGGTATCTTAGTTAACCAACATGAGAGTCCTTATTTTGATGATACCAGAAAGGACATGAAACAAATACATAAAAAGCTAAAATCCACTTTTCCGATAGCGACGGTTTACCAAGCTTTTATTCCGACTTATCCGAGCGGACATTGGCTCTTTGGTTTTGCTTCTAAGAGTTTAAGTCCTGAATTTCGAGGTGATGAGGATTTGCTTTCAAGATTTAAACTGCGTTATTATAATAAAGCAGTTCATATAGCCTCACTGGCTCTACCAAACTATGTAGAAGAAGAATTAAGATAGAAGAGATATTATGAATTATGTTTATATTTTAAAATGTTCGGATAACACTTTATACACAGGCTGGACAAATGATATTAATAAAAGATTGGAAGCTCATAATTCCGGTGCAGGTGCCAAATATACAAAAGGGAGAATTCCGGTAGAGTTACAATATTTTGAAGAGTATCAATCAAAAGCCGATGCCTTAAAAAGAGAATGGGAAATAAAAAGATTATCCAGACAACAAAAATTAGATTTAATCAAAGTGAGAAAGAAATGATAAAAGAAAAAAGTTGCGGTGCCGTAGTATATTTTTATAAAGGTGGTGAATTATTATTCTTAATTGAAAAGATGAAGCTTGGTCATTATTCGCTTCCGAAAGGACATATGGAAAATGGTGAAACCGAAGAAATGACGGCAATCCGAGAAATTAAAGAAGAAACTAATTTAGATGTTGACCTTGATACCGGATTTCGAAAAGTGATTACTTTTTCTCCTTATTCTGATTGTATCAAAGAAGTTGTATTTTTTGTTGGACAGGCAAGAAGTCTCAATTTTCAAAAACAAGAAAAAGAAATTTCGGAACTTTATTGGTTGAAATTTGATGACGCTCTGGCTTTATTGACCTATGAAACCGATCAGGAGGTTTTATTCGGAGCTTTTGAGTATATCAAAAAGCTAGCCAATTAAATAAATATATATTTTCCAGAAATAAAACACTAGCCCAATTGGAACTAGTGTTTTTCTCAGCTGATTAATCAGGTCTGGTACAACCCCATTGAATATCTACTATACCTGAGTCCCAGAGTGTTTCCCAGCCGTCAGGTTTTGTATTTGCTTCGCAACAGATTCGGAGAGGAAAACAACCATAAAATGCGTATTGCCTTATCTCGGCAACAGGAAGGGGAATGAATATTTCTTCAATGGCTTGACAGTCTTGAAAAGCACATTGGCCTATTGTCGCTAAAGAATTCGGAAGAGCTATATTTTCAAGGGCAATACAACCTTTAAAGCAATAATAGTCGATTTTCTTTAATTGTTCCGGTAGTACGATTGTTTTAAGGGTTATACAACCGGAAAAGGCGCCTGATGGTAGCGTATTTGTTGCGGTAATTATTACTTCAGTTAATCCTCCAGGTATGTAATAAGACTTATTGATGCTTCCGTTACTTTGGAAGATTCTTATAAAACCAAATTCTTCGTAAATTCCAAAGATATTTCCGAAGAAAGCCTCTTCACCTATCGCATCTCTACTTGTCCCGACAAAAGGTAAAGTCATCCTTTGTAAATTTATACAATCATCGAAAGCCATTTCTCCGATGTATTGAACGGAATCGGGAATTATAATTTCTTGAAGACCGATACAGCCTTTAAAAGCTTCCTTGCCGATTGTAATAATAGAATTCGGAAGGATAATTTTGCTTATGCCTTTAAAATTATGAAATGCTCTGTCAACAAGAGTATTTCCGCCTGCGATAATGACTTCTTGTAATTTTAAATAATTCTCGCCGTCAAATAAATTGAATAGCGAGCAGGGCTCCTCTATTGAATAACCTAAATAGGGCAGAGATATTTTTTCAAGATTGAAACATCCTTGAAATATACAGATTCCGATTTGAGTTACATGGTCGGGAATGGATATTTCTTTGAGATTAGGGCAATAAGCTAAAGCAAAGTCACCGAGGGTAGTTAGTCCTTGGGGGATTGTAAAAGCGGAAAAGCCGCAACCCCGAAAAACGTCTCTTTTAAAAACTGAGATTCCATCATGTAGGGTAATGTTTGTGAGATTAGAACATTCTTTAAAGAGACCTTGATCCAATTCATTTATCTGAGAAGGAATATTTGCTTCTCTTAATCGCCTGCAGTTATAGAAGACTTCCTTTCCAAGAATTTTTAAGCTTTCGGGCAAATAAATTTCATAAAGTCCGGATTCAGAAAAGGCTTGGTCATAAATTTCCTCAACATTTGGGACCGAAATATAGCTAAGTTTCTGGCAATTTGTAAAGGCGTTAAAGGAAATCCCCTTAACATTATCTAGATTAATATTTTGAAGATTGAGACAATTCCCGAAAGCATAAGTCCCAATTTTGGTAATATTTTCCGGCAGTTCAATTTCTTCCAAACTCTGACAATTATAAAACCATTGTGATCCAACCATGGTTATTTGATCCGGTAAAACTATATTTTTAAGATAAGTACATCCGTAGAAGGCTTCATCGCCAATAGTTGTTGCAAGAGGGATGGAGATATTCTCCAAGTTTGAGTTCATAAAAGCATAACTTGGGATCCGGTTATTGTTGGTAATCTGGATGGTTTTCAAAATTACGGGAAGATAATAGGTAATTAAGCCTTGTTTTGTGGGTTTACCGTTCGGATAGGCTGCGGTTCCGAAGATATACCCTAAGGTAGTATTAGACCCGGCTTGTTCTCCGACAAAAGGTAGATGCATTTCTCTGAGACCGGAGCAACCAGAAAAGGCTGATTGACCGATTTTCTTGACGCTGTTTTCGATGGTTATATTGCTTATGACATCGATATTGCTGAAGAAAAATTCGGGAATATCTCTGGAGCCGCTGATAATCACTTCATTCAATGAAATAGGAAAATAACATGTGGAGGAATAACCCCCGGGTCTTTTTTGGGAGATTAATTTTGCTTTTTCAAATTCCAAATTACCAAAAATATCTCCGAATAATGCTCCAAAATTTGAGTAGAAAATTGGCATTTTAATAATCTTTAAGTTAGAACAGCCGGATAAAACACCATTATCAATAGTTATTAGCGAATCCGGAAGTTCCAAACTTTCCAAACTCACGCAATCTCGAAAAGCATAACTATTAATGGACTTTAAACTATTTCCGAAATTTATTGACTGAAGATTTGAACAGTTCCCGAAAGCCCTTCCTTCGATCGTGGTTAAATTATCGGGGAGATTTATTTCATGCAATCCGGTACAATTATTAAAGGCGAAAGCGCCGATGGTTGTGAGAGTATGCGGGAAAATAACCGATTCTAAATGAATTAAGTCCTTAAAAGCAGATGGACCGATGGTTTTTACCGGAAGATTATTAATCTCATCGGGAATGATGATGTCTTTCGGGATATTTTCTTTGGCACCGGTTATTATCGCCAGATAATCTGTTACTTGATAATCAAAGAAAGTAAGAGCGGTAGCCCACTTGCTATAGAGTATCAAATCACTTGCAGGCATCGTCTGTTCCGTGAAGGAAATTAATCCCTCACTGTCAAGCCACCACCCCTTAAAATCAAGGTTCTCTTTAGAGGGTAAATACAGTTCGAGAGGTTCCATAAAATCGAAGGTGAATGTATCTGACAGATCCCCATCTATCAAGGTCATTTGATATTGATTAACTAACCATTTCGCATAAAGTTGATAGTTTTGATTATGGGGGACTGTAAAATCAAAAGGACTTGATAATTCTTCATCTTCATACCAACCAATAAAGGAGTGCCCTTCTTTTTTTGGGGCGTTAGGTTCATTAGCGGGGCTTCCGATTGGACTCGTAAGATTGGGGATTTCCGTACCGCCGTTTGCATCAAAAGAGATTGTATAATAATCGACCCATTTGGCGAAGACAATTAGATCATGAGCAGGCATTAAACTTAAATCAAAAATTTTATTACATTCTTTGTCTAAATACCAACCGACAAAGATATAATTTTCCTTAAACGGCTTGAGTGGTTCTTTTATTTGTTCTTGATAATAATATTGTTCGGAAGAAATTTCGCTTCCTCCTTGAGAGTCGAAGTTTATTGTAAACAAATCATTATTCCATTTAGCATAAAGAACAAGATTATTACTCGGCATCAACTCTGTATTAAAAGGAATTTGTAGAGCCTCATCTTCAAACCAACCCAGAAAAACATAGCCTCCCCTAACCGGGATTGGAGTTTCAACCTCTGTATGATATTCAACTTGCAAATCACTGATTGAATTTCCTCCATTGGTTTCAAAACTGATGTTAAAAACATTTGGCTTCCATTTTGCATAGACAGTAATGTCTTCTGAGGGCATCATAAAAAAGATAAACGAATTGAGACACTCCGGTTCTTTGAACCATCCGAGAAAAGTAAAATAATCTTTGGTCGGAGGCTCCGGTTCAGCAATATTTTCATTGTAATCAGCAATTATCGGAGTAACATCACTTCCTCCGACAGAATCGAAACTAAGGGTGTATTTATTAATTTCCCATTTTGCGTATAAGCAGGTGTTTTCCGTAATAGGTGTTGAACTGGTAAATTCATTTTGGTATGACATATCGGAATACCAACCTAAAAATGTATATCCTTTTAAAATTGGTTCAATCAATTCGACGGAGTCTCCTTTTTGAACTTCCACTGAATCGATTTCTGAATCACCGGTTAGGAAAAAGTCTACTTTAAACTTTTCCTCTGAAAAACATCCTGTAAGAAAGAAAACTAAGATACCGAGTAAGAAAATCTTTTTCATTATACGCCTCCTTATTCTAATTATACTTAATAATAGCTTGTTATTCAACCTTATCCGGGAATATTATTAATTTTATTAAAAAAATGTTAAGGTAAATACAATTAACTTTTAGATTCTGTTTTAGAAAGAGGAGAAATGTGGTAAAATGAACAGATTGAAACAGGAGGAGTTTTTATGGATGTTGAAATTAAGATTAATAATATTTCTTTAGAAACAGATAGAATAATTTTACGACCTTGGCTTCTCTCTGATCTTGATGATTTTTATCGGTATGCATCAATTCCTGGAGTCGGTGAGATGGCCGGTTGGAAACATCATGAGTCGATTGAGATTACAAAAAAAATTCTTGATTCATTTATTGAAGGGAAAAATGTCTTTGCGATAGTCTATAAAGAAAATAATAAAGTTATCGGTTCTTTAGGACTGCATCATTCATGGGTCAATGAAGATGAAAGTTGTAAAGATTTAAAGGCAAAGGAAATCGGATATGTTCTTTCTAAAGAATATTGGGGAAAGGGATTAATGCCGGAAGCAGTAAGTAAGGTTATTAGTTATTGTTTTAATAATTGTGGACTAGAAGCACTAACGGTCAGTCATTTTTCCTTTAACAAACAATCTAAAAGGGTTATTGAGAAATGCGGATTTAAATTTGTAAAAACAAGTAAAACCATCGCAAAGCAACTTGGTGAAACTTATGATAGTCTGAAATATATTATTTTTAATAATAATCTAGAGGCTAATAGCTTTTAATAAAGATTGTAACAATCTCTCTTTTACTTAATCTAGATTAGGAGATAAATATGAAGAAGAGAAAATATGATTTAATCGACGGTATCTTTACACTATTTCTGGTAATTGCCCTTTTTATGGGGGATGTGATTTTAATGAATATTTATTTGGATCGACATTTATCTTTCCAACATACGTCTGACGACTTTATGATTATCTCACAAATGATATTTTCTTTGATATTCATATTTGTGATTGCTTTATATATGCTGTTAAGAAAGCAAAAACCGGAAACTGTCGGGTTTGCTTTAAAAAGTCTAAGAAATCATTCTCGTTTGGATGTTTATATTCTTTAATCTACATTATCGTTTTTTCATAATTCAGCTTCAAAATATGATTTATCACCTAAAACCGATTATCGAACTATATTGATGATATTATTATATTTTTTGTTTTTAGTATCTGTCTTTGAAGAAATTATTTTTCGTGGTTTTATTAATTCACGTATGCAAGGTCTTTTAAAAAATAAATACATAACCATTATCATCGTTTCCCTTTTGTTTTCTCTGATACATTGGCCTTTTAATTCGATGTGGTTTCAGGGCTCACCTCTGGAATACTTTCGAGTCCATCTCCCTTACCATCTGATTCTCTCTCTTCTTCATTTTATCTTTCAGAATTTGTATAATAAGTATCAAAATCTTGCAGCTCCGATTCTTGTACATTTTGTTTATGATTATATTCAATGGTTTTTCATAAAAGAAGTTAACCTGCTTGTTTAATAAAGAAAGATAATGAATCGATAATTACTTCCATATAATTTATTGGGAGTGATAATATGAAGGTTGATTTGGTATTTG
>CALEGD010000095.1 GCA_937877075.1 uncultured Acholeplasmatales bacterium | reverse complement strand
CTTGGCTTTTTCTTTATTTGAGGCCATATTTAAATTTATTTATTTACAGCCCCTTAGGTAAACTAGTCAGAATACTACTTCTCTTTACAGCAATCATCCTTGCCCATTTCTAGATTGGTGATAGTATCGTTTCCCATTTCTCGATTGTAATTTTGTCTTTCATAATCCGATGTGAAGAAATTATCTACATAATCATCACCAAATTCGTAATCATAATCATCAAAACTACGCCTGCGAGCCTTTTCCAAATCAGCACCGCCGGAATTAGAAACAGTTTCGTCTTCTTTATTCACCTTGTTTCTTCCGATTTCCTTTGCAAATTCCAGGTTCTGTTCTGAGTTTTTGTTTCTTTTCTTTTTAAACATTTTCATCCTCCTAAATTTACACTTGTATTTTTTGCTTTGAAAAGAAACTTATACTAACCTGAAAATTTTGTCATAAAAAATTAAAAAGCCCCTTAAAAGCGATGTGATAATTGCTAAAAAAGAAGCCTTTTATATATTATTTATGGATTAAAATTTAAAATAAACTATAAATAAAGTTTTATCTGTGACAATCTAATCAAGGGAGATTCTCTTTAAACATCTTCACTACTTACTGATAGCATCAATTATTGTCATCTTTACAATTTTCTTTAATGGAAAAATGTTGGTTATGGTGAAGATAATAAAATAAATCATATTGGAGATTTTTAATGAATAAATTGAGAAGTCGGATTATAATCCCCTTTTATTCTTGTTCACTTTTTGCGTTTCCATTTTTTTATACCTGCTTTAATTCCCTTCCATTTATCTAAGTCAATCAAAATCGATTGGTTTTTCACTACCACTCGCTTCCATACCAATCATAGTTCCCCTATGAATACCAACTAAAGTTCCAGAAAATGAAGAATTTTTAACTGCTCCTTTAAAATTAGTGAAGCCAATTATACCCCCAGCAATTCCACTACATTCTATATCAGCAAAAACCTTGCAATCTATAATATTTTCAATTATCTCATAACCATCATTAATTCTATAGCTATGATTATTATATCCTGCAATACCACCAACAGAAAATATACCAAGCACATTTTTATTAACTGCTTTAATTATACCGTTAAAAGTACATTTTGATATAATCCCACAATTATTCTCACCAACAATGCCACCAGTACGTTCGCCACCACCAATAATTGTACCATCTACAACACAATTAGAAATAATAACTTTAGGTTGTGCAAATCCAGTAATACCACCAACACATGGTGAGGCAATTATATCAGTATTATCATAATCTGATACATCAATAGAAATATCTTCTAAAATTATTCCATCAATATAGGCGCGATAATCGAGTTGACCAAACAAACCAACTAATGAACTCGTTATTGTCTTGCTGCTATTGATAGTGAGATTTATTATTTTGTATCCATATGGATTTACAAACATACCACTAAAGCCGGGACCGAAATTATAAGGAATATGTAATCCTATAGGTTCCCAATCACCCCATTCAGCTAAATCAATATCAGCTTTTAGAATATAATGTCCATCTAAATCATTACGCATATTTGCAAGATCTTCTGCTGTTGTTATAGGAATCATCGTTTCTCTGTTTATAACATATATTTCCGCAATACGTATGGAAGCTTTAAATATTACCTTTTTACCATTTTGATCTAGACCTTTTTTATAAAGATTTGCAGCTACGATTGAGAAACCTGAATTTGTGGCTATAACAGATGCATTCTCAATTATTACAACACTTTCACTGTTTTCTTCGAGTATAAAAAGATCAAAAGTATCAGATTCATCAGTACCAAAGGCTTCCATATTTTTATAATATTTTTCCAAACCATCAAATGCGTTTTTATCCACATTTAATGTATCTCCTGAATTCATAATTAAATTTTGTGTTATAAATGTACCATCATTATTATCATTATATAATGCTTCAACAATTGGTAAATTATTTTCATTTCTAAAAATTAAACTAGAAACTAAAATAATTATAATAAAAGAAAATATTGTCATTAATTTTGTGTTTTTCATTTTTCGTTCACCCCTTCTCTATTAATACGATTATTGATACACCCATTCCAAACTTTTAAAGATATGTAAAATGTTTTTAATATAATGTACTGCCCTATACCTATGATACTAGACAATTAATCTTATTGGAAAATTTACATTTCTCAATAATATTAAAAACAACATATCTCCTTCTAATATAATATATGATTTCTCGGAACAAAAAACTCCCTTATTCCAAAGAGAGTTTAAGTTATAATCTTCTAGTATTTCTAAATTGAGTATTATGAATATCAACTAAAAATTTTCTGATAAATAAGTTTTTATTTCTTCCTTACCTTCAAGAACCCTTAAAGCCCCATAAACTAAAGATTCCATCTCATTCTCTCCGGGATAGATTTTGACTTTGATGAATTGTGGAAGGTGATTAAGAATAAAAGAGCATAAATATTTGCTATGTGCTAGTCCTCCAGTCAGGAGAACTGCATCAATTTCACCTTTGGAAGCAAAATATAGACTTCCGATTTCTTTGATAATTTGATAGGCCATAGCTTCAAGGTAGAATTTAGCTTCCTCATCGCCTTCTTCAATTCTTCTTGAGATTTCAATGCCGTCACTAGTACCAATATAAGACACTAATCCACCCTTACCTACTATTTGTTTCTTTACTTCTTCTTTAGAATATTTTCCTGAAAAACAAATATCTATTAGTTGGAAAGCCGGTAGAGTACCTGTGCGTTCGGGTGTAAATGGTCCTTCGCCGCCTAGAGCGTTATTGACATCAACAACCTGACCTTTTTTATGTAGTCCGATAGAAATACCCCCGCCTAAGTGAGCAACAATCAAATTAAGTTCGTCATACTTGCTTTCGATCTCATCAGCATAACGGTGAGCGGTTGCCTTCTGATTTAAGGCATGAAAGATTGATTTTCTTTCAAACTCCCTGTGACCACTGATTCTTGCATAATCAGACAATTCATCGACGACAACCGGATCAACTATATATGCCGGGCGTTTATATTCAAGAGATAATTCATAAGCGAGGACAGCTCCGAGATTACAGGAATGAGCTCCATATTTTTCCGATTCCAAATCTTCTAACATCTCTTGATTTACTTCATAAGTGCCGCTTTTTATCGGACGCAAGAGACCGCCTCGACCGACAAAAACATCGATTGATTCCAGTGGGATCTTAAATTCTTCAAGAAAGTTTAAAATAGTTTCTTTTCGGAAATCCTTTTGGAGAAAAATCTTATGATAACGGTGAACAAGGATATTTTCATGTAGATAGTTCTTCACCACCAGCGGATGATAATTATCATAAATGGCAAGTTTTGTGGAGGTGGAACCTGAATTAATTGCTAGTATTCTGTAATCCATAATTGTAAACCATCGCCAAAGCTATTGAATTTAATTTCGATTTTTGTGAGTCAGATCGAGAAGTAAGAATAATTGGGCATTTAGCGCCGACAACAAGACCTGCCACTTCCGCATGTGCTAGATATACCGATGCTTTATAAAAGATATTTCCGGAATCAAGATTCGGAAAAACTAGGATATCGGGATTACCGGCAACAGGGCTTTCGATCCCCTTATGTTTAGCGGAAGCTGAAGAAATAATGTCAAGTGCAAAAGGTCCGTCAAGAATAAAATCTTCTTCGTTTTCAAAAAACTCTTTGAGAATTGCTGCATCAACCGAAGATAAGAGTTTAGAATTAACTTTTTCACTGGCGGATATGACTGCAACTTTAGGCCTTTTTAAACCGATTCTTCTTGCAAAGTTAGTTGCGTTTTTAATTAATCCTTTCTTTTCTTCAAGTCCGGGATTAATGACCATCGCACAATCGGTTGCGATAATAAAACGGTCAAGCAAGGGATAAGAAAACAGCGCGACATGGGAAAGCAGTTTTTCCGCTTTGATTCCGGTTTCGGAATTTACCACTTCTTTTAATAATAGCCTGGTTTCAATTAAACCTTTCATTAATAGGTCAGCTTCATTAGTTCTGATTAACTTTACTGCTAGGGCAGCGCATTCTTCCGGTGTTTCCGAATTTATTATCTTGTATTCTTCGGTTTTTGCTTTTAAGATTAAAAGCTTTTCTAATATACCTTTTTCATTTCCGATTAAAATCGGTTTTATTAAACCTTGACTTTTCGCGTAAACTACGGATTCTAGAACAATTTCATCGTTGGAAGCAACAACTGCCAATCTCTGTGGGGGTAGTTTCCCTACATTATGAAGGAGTTTATTAAACATCAAGCGACCTCAAATAGTTGAAACCCGCGTTTTATGGCTTCAAAATCAATCTCCAAAAGATTTTGTTTTGATTCTCCTAGGAAATCTTTTAAAACCGGATAGATTTCCTCCAAAGTAAAGATAGGCTTTAACTTTAGATATGCTCCGAGCATAACCATATTGGCAACTCTTGGGTTACTGAGTTCGAGCGCTATATCATTCGCCGGAACCGGATAAGCATTCTCATTTTCGTATTCTTCAATAAGAGATGAATTATAGATTAAAATACCGCCTTCATCAAGTTTGCTCTCAAAT
>CALEGD010000094.1 GCA_937877075.1 uncultured Acholeplasmatales bacterium | reverse complement strand
TTCAGACCGTTTTCCAAAGTTTCTATATATACTTTCTCATTTAATACTTCGTAATTTTTAATCATCTTGATCCTCACTTGTCAGAAGGAAGATTGTATCAAGATTAATGCCTGTTGCGACTTTCATTACCTCTTCCCCGGTTACAGCTTTCACGGCTGCTATTAATTCAGTAACCGAAGAATTAAAACCATGTAAATAATTTCTTAAAGCAAAACTTGAAAGCAGATAGGGATTATCTTCAAATTGATTTAATTCATTAACTAAGCTTTCTTTTGAAATCTCCATCAAATCAAGATCGACTTCTCCTTGTTTATAGTGTTCAAGTTCTTTAATAACCAAATCGCTTGTCAGTTGATATTTATCTCCATCAATTCCCGCAGATACTATTAAAACCATCACATCATTTAAATATTGTGAGGCAATGGTATAGGCCAAGGAATTTTCCTCACGGACTACCCGTATTAAATCAGAAGCAAAGGTGCCTCCATACATTGCATTAAAAACTAAAGCAGCAGGATATAATTCACTTTTGGTATTAACATTACTTCTAAAGCCCATAATTAGTTTTGATTGTTTGATATTTTGTTTCTCCACAAATTCTCTAACTTTCTCTACCGGAATTACTTTATCTAAAACCGTTTGGAAAGGTTTTTCATTATTATTGAAATTTTCGAGAATTAATAAATCATTCAGAATTTTGTTTTCATCAAAATCTCCGACAACATAAATGCTGACGTTTTCTTCACTAATCATCTTATGATATAAAGATACTAAATCTTGAATATTTATCTTTTCTAAAACATCAATATCTCCTAAAGAACTGATGCTGATAATTTCATCTTTTGCCATCTTCTTCAACATTTGTCTTAAAGCATAACGATTTTTATTATTATAGATATTATTAATTCTTTCTTTTAAGATCCTTTTTTGTTCATTAAAATCCTTTTCCAAAAAAAGATTGTTTTCAAGATTGGGATTGAAGATTATTTCCCGAAGAAATTCCAAGCCTGTTTTTGTTAAGCCTTCGACACCGACATTTTTTTCATTTACAAGATCAAGTCCAAAGACGGTAACACTTGTTTCCCCGGACGGATAAGTTGAAATCGAAAGTGAAGCGTCATACATATCCATTAATTTATTAGCCAGTGCTTTCTTAGTCGGATAAAGTTTTGAGGAATTGGAAAGCAATCTGGTAAGCAAAGACCTTTTCGTCGCAGTTTCTTTGGAAAAGTCGCCTAAAAAAACCACTTGTATACTCAGTGTTTTGAATTTGCTTGTTTTTATTAAAATGGTATTGACATTGTTGGATTGGACTTCTTTTATTTCCATATATGCCTCCAGGTTTATTCTTTGTTTCTTTCTTGAATATTATTCCAAAAAAATAGTGGGTTACCCCACTATCTTGCAGCATCTAGAGCAATCTCCATCATTTTATTAAAGGATGTTTGACGCTCCTTAGCTGTTGTTTCTTCACGTGTTACAAGCGAATCGGAAACAGTCAGTATGCATGCGGAATTTTTTCCAAGGAATTTTGCGTTTGCATAAAGAGCAAAGCTCTCCATCTCGACGGCAACACATCCGAATTTATCACGAACATCGCGGAAAACATCACCATGATTACGATAGAATACATCGGATGAATGAATTCTAGCATTAACCACTGGAATATTTAGTTTTTCAGCGGAAGAGTTTAATGCTGTTACAAGATGCGGAGTGGCAGGAAGGATGTTTTCATCATAATCATATGCCACTTTCGCATAACTTGATTCGCTATAAGCATCTTCAGCAATAATTACATCATAGAGTTTTAATTCCGGTGAATAAGCACCGCAAGAACCGATTCTGATGATATTATCAACTTTGAAAAACTTAAACAGTTCAAAGGAATAAATTCCGATACTCGGCATTCCCATTCCTGACCCCATAACGGTGATTTTTTTACCTTGATAATAACCCGTATAAGCAAACATGTTTCGAACCTGATTAACCATTTTTACATCCGTTAAATAGTTCTCGGCAATAAATTTTGCTCTTAGGGGGTCTCCCGGCATTAAGACAGTTTTACCAAATAATTCTTTATCATTAACTTCAATATGAGGTGTTGCCATTACTGTCTCCTTCAATCAACTTTTTACCTGCGGAAGCGCCGATCCGATTGGCACCGGCAGCAACCATAATATCCAGATCATCTTTAGAACGAATACCACCGC
>CALEGD010000093.1 GCA_937877075.1 uncultured Acholeplasmatales bacterium | reverse complement strand
ATGTTTATTTGTTTTGCTACCATACCTATTCCTTCTTTCTAACTGTTTTGAGCCAGTCCGCGAGTTTACTAACCGACTTTATACAGATGATTTCTCTCTTGTATCTCTTAGCAAATAGTTTTTTCTTAAGCCGAAAGACATCAGTTTCAAACCCCTTAGAGTCTAATGTATAAACTTCATCGCCTATAAATACATCAAAATCGCCAATATAATCTGTTTGCCGAAAGCATTTACCGTCTAAATAAAACTTATCAACCAAACAATATCGAGGTTGTAAAGTAAAGCGAAAGCCATAAGTTTTGGATAACTCTAACAGTTTTAAATAAATATAACTCTCGCTTTTACTGTCAAACTCTATGCCTTTTACAATAGTTTTTTTATTACGGTATTTTGGAGTTGCTAGCATATCGCTTGCCTCTTGTTTTTAAATAACAATTTCCTAACCTTTTCATCATTCGCAAACTTGATGATTTTTTCCTTTTGTTTTTCGTTAAGCACTCCCTCGACTATTCCGAAGTATAAAATGTCATACTCTGATAAGGTCGCATTTTTCCCATATGTTGCAGGTTTTAAAAGTCCGGCATCTTCCATTTTGTTAAGATATGCGATCAAATAAGATTTCTCTTTTTGCTTTTCTTGGTCTTTAATCGCTGTGTATTCGTTGATTAAATCTGCAATAGTCGGAATATATCTAGAGTTTTTAATGTAATTAAACGCTGCTTTTGCCATAATTGGGTATTCATACTCTGCTAAAGCCACAGAAAACACGGTGTCGCTCGATACTTCGTCTTTCGATTTATACATCGGAAAAGCACTTTCTAAAAGTTTTTTAATTCGGATCGCTTCATCAGCTGTCATAACTCATCATCTCCTTTACTGCGTTGACTCTGCGTTCGAGGTCATCGTTATTTTTTGTATTTGCATCTCGATCAAGATAATTTCCTTCTAAAACCTTTACAAAGTTATTAGGCAAGAATACCCAATCAAATGTAGCCATCCACCCTTTTTTGTTATTCCCTCGCATAAACGATGAGTTAGAACAGTTCTCAATAACTTTGTATAGCGCTTGTCTGCCATGTTCTTTAAGTCGAGCATTAAGATGCCCTTTCCTTGTTTTTGTTATAGCTCTTATATTTTTGAGTTTTGATTTCTTATTCCAATAATCAAGCAAGTTATCAAAATCCACAGAGTGAAGTTCGCGAGACAAGTCGGTGTCAACTGACATATTACCTTTAGGTAATACAATATTATCTTTATCTATATCTAATTCTTCTTCTATATCTCCTTCTAGGGGGTTAACATTAACTTTACTGTTAACTTTACCGTAAACTTTACTGTCCTTTTGAGTTAGTTGTTTTTGCTTAGCACGATAAGAAACCATATAATTTCTCATATATTCTTTGCGTTCCTCTAACTGATCTAGGTTTTGATGTTTACCCCAGTTTGGAATAGTAATCACACTATCAACTATTTCAACCATTCCAAATTTTTCAAATGTTTGAAGTGCAAGTTTAACTGTTGAAGGTTTCCGTCTGAATATTGTTGCTAGCATCTCTTCGGTATAAGGTATTTTGTTCGACATCATAAATACTCCACTATTATTGGTTTTCCCTGCAAGGCATAAGAGCTTAAACCAAATTACAATGATGCTATCAGCGTCGGGCATTGACTCTATCAAAAGTATTTTCTCATCATCGAAAATATCGGTTACAATTTTAATCCACTTTACTTCTGCCAATCATATCAACTCCTCTCAACTTTCACACACATACACAATTTTCCCTGTAAGTTCCATAATTTCCTTTTTAAAGCGTTTGGCATCAGAATTTCCGTCAGATAAATGCAATAAATAAATCGCCTCAACTGTTGATAAGTCTTGAGCCATTAAAAACTTCTTAACATTTTCTAACTCGAAATGACTTTCGAATAATCTTCTTGCTACAACTTTCGGTATTCTCCCGGCATCGACATTTGCCTTTAAAATATCACTCGCATAATTACACTCAACTGCGATGATGTTAAGCCCTTTAAATTGATTTTTAATGTAATAAGTATCTGTTGCAAATAATAACTTTTTATCTGTTGCAGATGACTTAATCAAATATCCTAAAGGTTCTTCTGCATCATGTTCAGTTTCAAATGGTACTATCGTAAAAGTGTTTATTTTAAACGGTTTACCACTCTTAATTTCGGTTGTTCTGTATTCGTAAGGGGAAACATCGGTTTTTGATAATGTGCCTTTGCTCGCATAAACACCTGTGTATTTGATTATTTCTTTTGCATAGCCGGAATGGTCTTTGTGTTCGTGGGTTATTAAACAACCATCGATTTCGTTAAGATTTATCGCTTGTCTGATTTTAGAAAGTTTAATGCCACACTCCAAAAGGAGTGAGGAAATGCCATCTTGGATTAGATAGCAATTTCCTCTGGAACTCGATGCTAATGATTTAAAAATCATGATAGCCTCTTAAAACGGATCTACTTTTGATTTCGGTTTTTCTTCAAAATCATTAACAGAGACTTTATCTGGTTCTGGTTGCTGTTGCGGAGTTTCTTCAGGAACATCGATAATTTCTCCGGTATTAGCGTTGGTTGCAATTTCTAATTGAGCCTTTGTTTCTGCAGCTTCGATGACTTCTGCTTCAAAATCGAAGTGCTTGTTTTCGTTAACAATCATTGTTTCAGCAAGCAAATCATCATCGTTAGTTGTTTTAAGGATCATTTTTACTACACGATTAATAACTGTCCTTTTTGCAAACTCTCCAGTAAACATCTTGTGTTCTTTGTTGAATTGTGACATTTGCCATGACTCACGGATTTCTTTCATTGTCATAATAGAAGACCGTTTAATGCCTTTATAATCAACTGTCGCATAAGCTCCGGCAAGCTCGCCCTTAACTTTATTTGCCCACGAGGTTTTGTGGTTTAATACAACTTCTTCACCTAAAGCGTTATGCCCGATTTCAATTTCATCACCTTCATAAATTAAAGTCCCGATAGGTTCATCCTCAATTCCGGTAATCCTTTTCAAAGCCGCACATTTGCCAAAGTATGATGTAAACCAAGTTAATTGATTTCCATAAACAATAAAATAACCATGATCTTTTGCAGGATTTAATCCCATAATTGCCATATCTAACAAAGCATTTGCGACTGACTCTTTAGTAGACACTTCAAGGGCCGGCCTTTTGTCTTTGTCCTTTGTCGCTAAAATTTTAAGCCAAGCGCTGTTGATGGCATTGCCTACGCTATAATTATTTGGTAAGTCCAATCTCCCTTGAGATGTAAGCTCTGTAATCCGATTTTGGACACTATCGCCCAAAGTCTTTTCAAATTCAATAATTTTGTTTTGAGGTGCTTTTTGCACTTGTTTTTGATTATTATTCATTAAATCTCCTCCTTTTCGAATAACAATTCATTTTGACCTTCGACAACATACATTTTGATTAACTGGCAATCTAGATCAATCAACCAATCACTTACTGACTCAGCGTTATCGATAAAAATGGGGGCTTTTACATCGTATATACGCTGCAATGTTTTAATAATATCGAGCCCTGCATTAATCCTCCCGCCATTATTGACACTTGGAAAATTAACACCATCAACAGTCGCGACACAAGTAGGCTCAATACCGCCATTAACTAACTTTTCAAACAACTCAAACTTCACTAACTCAAACCTTGCATTGATTTTGTTTTGCAAGTAGTCCGATTTTGCTACAACAAACTTTTCGCAAAGAGTCTGCAACTGAACTGCTTTTTCAAACTTCTTACGGAGATCCTTTTCTTCGGCTTCTAAGATTTTGACTCTCTCATCATTTTGGAGTTTAAGTTTGTACTCCGCTTTTCTGTCGCTAAGATATGCAATAGTTGCTTTTAGCTCGTTAATGACATTGTCAACAACATTGCTTGCTTTGGTTTCTTTGAGTTTCTTAATTCCTTTTTCGAGCAAGTCAATGCGTTTTTCCCGCTTCTCAATTTCTTTATCAAACTCAGATGTATCTACTACTATGGTCTTTAAAGCATCGTTGTACTCATTAGCAAGTTTTGTGATTTCACCTTCTAAAACCGCAACCTCACTATCGTTTTCTTTGCGTTCAGCAAGTAATTTATCTACTGCTTTTTCGTATTTTTCGATAGTTGCAGCCTTGCTTTTCCCATCTTCAATAATCTTTTCAAGCGTTGTTGCCTTTTCAAGATTAAACTTTTTCTCGAGTTCATCTAGTTTTTCTTTTGGCAAGACTTGTCCACAGTAAGCGCAGTTTTCAGGAGCAAAGGATTTGTCTTTTAACTCGTGATATCTGGCTAAAAGTTTTTCTTTCGATGTTTTTTCATCTACGATAGTTTTCAGACCGTTATCAATCCGGGTTTTTAAGAGTTCATCATCTGCTCTTAATTTTTTAAGTTCCCGTTCTGCATTATCTTTCTTGTGTAAGACTTCACGAGCTTTCTCATCGTTTTCTTTGTTAGCATCTCGGACTTTTTTCTCTTTTTCATCTTCGTACTTTTGGATCTCTTTCCTGATGCCTCGAATAGTATCTTCATCTCTAGCAATTTCTTCTGCGATTGACCCTTGTGCTCTTTCGCTTTCTGCTTTCGATAACTTGTCATAAGCAAGTTTTAAATCAACATCGTTTTTAGCATCATCATAATCATCAGACAAGTTTTTATATTCGGTATTAGCAATGCCTTTAATTTCAAAAGGAATATTCTTAAGTTGTTCGTTTATCTTCTTCTTGTCAGCTTTGGCAACAGACAATACATCGTCAACCGTTTTACCTAATACCAATTCATTTTTAAGAGCTAATAACTCTTCGCTTGCTTCGATAATTTCTAAGTCCTTGACATCGCTGACAAGTTTAAAGATAATATCTCTTTGTTCTTTCCAACCAAGAGATGTAAAATAACTTGTACTTGTTAGCATTCTAAACAAATTTTCCGGGATAATGGCATCTACAATTTGCTTATAAGCAATCTGTAATTTACTAACACCATCTACAAAATAATCCGATGTATGCCCAGAGAAAGTTAAGTCTACTTCTCCTCTAGTTTTCTTGTAAACCTCTCTGTAAGTTCTCTTTAAAGTTTTTTCATGGCCGTCAATTAAGAGCACCAATTCTACTGATGTTTCAACATTGTGGACTACTTGTCCGTTTTTTAATTTGGGTTTAATTTCAAAATCCGTTTTACCGAGTGAGTCCTTACCAAATAAGCACCAAGTAAATGCATCAAATACTGTTGTCTTGCCTGTTCTGTTCTCGCCACTAATTCTCATACTTTCTCCTGCAAAATTGATTTCGCACCGCTTAACTTTCTTAAAGTTTTCAATAACCATTGATTTAAGTTTAATTTCCATGTTTACCTCCTTCGTTTAAAACTTCAATCATTTCCTCTCTTACAATTTGTTTAGAGCCAATTCCGTCTTTGCCTAACAAAGCAATCCACTTTCTGAGCTTGTCCTTTAATTTTTTTTCTGCCATTCATTCCTCCTTCTGACTGATATTTTTTAATTTATAACCCGGATGCTTTAGAGCGATAAACCACTCACAAATCCGTTTTATCAAATCGTTATACTGATCCAAACTCTCAATATTTGTCTTTACTCCTCCAAAATCCATAAAACCACCTCTCTTTATCTTATGAAAACTTAAAATTGTCCTATAACTGACCGAACCCCAAATTTCGCTTATTTTGATTTAAAAATGAACACCCTTATAAAGTCTTGTGGAAAAGGCGAAAATCGAGCCTGTCTCAAATTAACAACGCTTTTAGCCTTGTTTGTTCCGATAGTGTAACACATAAGTTATAAAAAAACATCTGTGTAGTTTGGAATGCTATTTTTAAACAATATTTTAATAGCTTCTTTTTCCGAGAAACTGAACTTTTCCGGTTTGTTTTCCTTGCGATTATAGGTCACTCTTGTAATGCCGAGATATTTTGCCATGTCATCTTGAGTGTAGCCAATCATATTTCTGCATCCGATCAATTTTTGTTTCGTTGTGATTTTCACATCTTCTGCCATTTTGTAATTCACCTCATCTCTAGATCTCGCTAATGCTATCATATTGCATCCTCAACCTTGCTTTTGTTATCTCCATTTCGGTATCAAAAATCTTTTTCCGGATTTTCCTTTGTTCTCTCCGCCATCTTGTTCTTTTCAGCTGCCGCTTAAAAATACCAATCTTTCTTTCTAACTTCTTGATTTCAAACTTCACTCAACAATCACCTCTTTTCTTTGTAATAATGTTTGGAAAAATATTTTAGGGTTATCTCTAATCAGTTTATTAAGTTCTTTATCCACTTCGTCTGTTGGTTTATTTTCAGTAAGCAATTTATAATACTTTGATTTGAGTTTTGCATATTTGCTTAAGACACCGCAACTGCTTATCTCACAAACATATCCATTCCAAAACTGACAACCAGTACATTTATATAAATCTACCGTCATAGCCCTAAATCCTCTTTTGTGTATTCTTTGCATTTTTCAAGTCCATTGAATTTTATATTCAAGTATTTTAAAGGGAGCATTACAGTGACAAATGTTCGTATGTATACAAAGGAACCATCAACGTCGACAGAACTCGCATTCATTTCTTTTAAAAACTCTTTTTCTTCCTCAGTTAATAAGGGCTTTACTATTTTTTTAATTAAAGTAGGGTCTTGGATAAATGTCGCTATATCCGGAAAAAACACACTTAAACCGATACGGTCTTTATGGGCTTTTCTTCCGTAAACCAATAAATTCTCACCAATGCGGTATTCCTCATATACAAAAGATTTAATTTCGCTTTCGACCTTAAACCACTCATTCGGTTCAACACCTAATTCCTTAAAAATCATTTTTGTTAGTTCGTTCATTCCAACCACCCCAATTCTTTCATTTGTTTTGTTATCGCTGAGTGCAACTCCGGTCTTATGGTTTTCTGAATTTTATTTCCATCTGTTGTTAGTTGATAACCACCATACCCCAAAGATTTATAAAATGAGTCCTTTAGTATAAAATATATAAAAACACTGCTTGCCTTTTGACAATACATTAAAACTTCATCGTCATTAACCGCAACACTATATCCCAATTTCTCAAACATCTCTTTTGCTGATTTGATTGAATTTCTGTTATGATTTGGTTTTTCTTTATCGACTAATTCCTGTAAAACTTCACAATTCAATTTTTGACAAACATCACTATGAT
>CALEGD010000092.1 GCA_937877075.1 uncultured Acholeplasmatales bacterium | reverse complement strand
AAGAGGGGGTCATCAATATAGATTCCATTGTTATCCGTTTTGATTAAGGAGGATTTATGAAAAAAGGGAGAATCGCAATATTAATAATTTTACTTATGGCTTTGGTTGGTATCACATCGGCTTTAATTTCTGCTTGGTTAACCGACACAAAGTCCACCCCTTCTACAACCTTCACTGTTGGGGATGTTGAGTTTGAATGGAGCGGTAGCACGATCACAACAGATTCTATAATAGTACCCGGGGATAATTTAATAGCAGAGACTTTCTCTTTATTAAACTCTTCGAATATTGATACAGAAATAAGGGTAGAAATTATTACAACCTATACTTTAGAGGGTTCTCAAGAAGCCATTGCAGCTAATGATCTTTTCGAACCAATCACTTTAGAAGCCGGTTGGACGAGAAACGGGAATTTATGGACTTATGATTCTACTATTCTGCCCACCACAACATCCGTAGAGGTGATAAGTACTTTGATGCTTAATGGCTCCTTAGTCGGAAATTCTTATACAGGAGCGGAATTTAAGGTTATCTTTAAATTTGAAGCTAAACAAAAGGCTAATGTAACTTGGGAGGAACTAGGGACAGCAGAAATTGACTTTGGTTCCGGAATCTAATGTTTAAGAAGGTCTTTTTAGGCATTTTCATCGGTCTAATATTTTTACTTTGTCTATTTCTAATTATTTTAAATTTATCCGGTTATCAAAATTATATTGTTGTCAGTTCCAGTATGCATCCCGCCATTCCAAAATATTCTTTAGTTTATATTGAAAATTATGATCTTGAAGATATGAAAAAATTAGAAGTCGGTGATGTAATAGCTGTCCGGACCAGTTCTGACCCAATGTTGCATAGAATTATCAAAATAGATGCCGAGACTATTCAGACCCAAGGAGATGCCAATAACTCCCCTGATTCTCCGATTCGTTTTAAGCAAGTGATTGGGAAAAAGGTCTTTTCCATTCCCTATCTTGGAATTCTTTTCATAAGCCCCTATCCTTGGCTTATCTTGATGGCACTCTTAATAATCCTATTGATTGGAAGACAGCTAATAAAGGAAATCCAAAAGAAATAGAGGGAAAAATATGAACAGAAAACTTCGGATAATTCAATTATTATTGATGCTTATCGCAACAATCGTTCTGTTCATATTTGTTTCCTATGCTTGGTATTCCTCTTTAGAAAAAAGCGAACCGATAATTATAAATACCGGGTCCTTACGGGCTGATTGTAGATTCTTCAAAGGAATAGATTCAGATTATGACGGAGTACTTGATGAAGGATCTTATGAAGAAATTACCGAAGCACATCTTTCCTTTTTGATGGTAATACCCGGTCAAATCTATACATTTAAACTTTCGGCCACTAATACTGGTACTACTGAAGGTTTTTTAGCAATCAATGTCGGTGACATTATTTCAGACGATGAGGAACTGCTTTCTTATTTTTCAGTTTATTTTACTGAGCCTACGGAAAGGACTGTTCTTTTAAGTGAAGCGGAAGCCGGAAATCTTGAACTTTTTAATCTATATGTTTTAGAAGCTAACCAAAGTTTTGATTTCATATTTCAAATCAAAGTCGGAAATATCACCGAAGATAAATTACATTTGAAATCCCTGACAATTAGTCATTTTATCGTAGATCTTATCCAAGTTCACGAAGAATAGGAGGATATATGAAAAAGATTATGCATAATCTTCTTTACATTTTATTATTTTTCATATTAATCTTCTTTCAATCTTTAGTTTCTGATAATAAATTAATTGTTTCTTTTCTTTCGGATTCTAAAACCAGGGATGAAGATCGTTACAATGTCGGAACAGTAGAAGCGGGATATGAAGTATTTTTCGATAATCAAGGATCAATAAAAGAACCCAAATTTGTCAAGATCGATGACAATACAGAAAAAGAAGGTATTTATGAAATCAATATCACTGAAAGTGAAAATGATTATTTTATTCAAAATTTAAGAATTAATGTCATTGTGAAAAGCGATGTCGAGACCTATATCAGGATTAAACTAATCCATACTTTAGTTTACACCTATACAAATTCTTCCGGTGTTATTACGGAAAGTCCGGTTGCAATTCAGGAGGATTTAATCCTCAATTATCATGAATTTGATCCTGAAATAGAAGAGGATGGAGACTATTGGATAAAAGCCGATGAAGACGGTTATTACTATCTAACAAAAAAAGTAATTAGGGAATCTGAAGAAGAAGAAAGAATAATTAATTTTATTATAGATTATTTCGAAGGCATCAGTTATAATCCGCGTACTACCGGTTATACGATACAACTCGGAATTGAACTCGATGCCGTTCAGGCAAACTCTGGACCTAAAGAAAAATGGGGTTTGGACAACCCGCCTTGGGGGGGAAATTGGTGATAAAAAAGTATGCTATTTTTACATTTACATTAATATTGGTTTTTTTTATTTACGCGTTGTTTCCTCTTGAAACATCGGTTTCGCTTCCGACCCCGGTAAGAGAAAGGGGAGTTCATGATTTTCCGGAGAATATTGATCCGAAAACTTATAATGATGATTTTATTACCTATACAGAGTTTAGGTCAGAAATGGAAAATAATCCAGAAATAGGAAATGATCCGGTAAAGGTCCTAAATAATTTTATTACTAAGAAAATCCGTTTTGATACAGCTGAAGAGCTTTATCGTTTTTCGGTTGATGTTTCTTATTTCCCGAACATTGTTTATCAGGCAGGCGAACAGAAACTAAGCGAAGAAATGGTTGATGCTCTCCTCAAACTCAATTATGTTTTAGGTTGTGATATTGATTACGCCGTAATGAAATCAAAAGCTTTCATTCCTATCGGCTATTCTTTTAATATCGCAACTACCCATTATCGGAAAGTATTTCAAGGAAGTTTTGATGGTCGCGGTTTTGAAATCAACAATCTATATGTTGCGGATTACCCTTTTTTGACTGTAGAAGGTGAAGGAGAAGAACATATCGTCACCACTTCATATTATTCAATGTTTACCTATAACGAAGGCTGGATTAGGAATCTTGGTTTAGTTAATCCGACTTTTGAGTTGACGCAAGAACATGACGATCTTTCTAATGCCGCCAATCTAGTCGGTTGTAATGAAGTAGGAGGGATTGTAGAATATGTTTATGTTATTGATGATAGAGACGGCGATTTAAACGCGGGAATTCGTATGCGAGTTCCTTTCGGGCAAACCGAAACTACTTATTCGGCTGCCGGTATCGTCCATGATAACTATGGAACTTTTAAAAACGCCTATTATGTATCGCCTTTGGTAGTCCACAGTTCCTTTGTCAATAGTTTTTTGGTTCAGCCGGTACTTTTTAAAAATTATGCGACTGCAAATGATATTGAAAATCTTGTTTATGACACTGATGTTTATTTTAATAAGGAAAACAGCCCTTATCAGATTACGGCCCCAAATGCTTATGCAGAACCTGAGGCTACCGATTTTATGAGAAGTAATTCTTCACTGGGTTCCACATGGTATTATTATCCCGCCGATAGGTATCCTTCGCTTCAAGGATTAAAGTATCTGATTGGGAAATATTTAATCGAAGATGCCGTTGATTTTATAGTTTTTGCGAAACTCTTAAATTTAAAAAGTGTTAATCATGACCGTGTTTATCGGGCTTCGGATTTTTTAATTACAAAAGACCTTGATATGAGTCAGGTTGCACCCGATGCTTATACAACACCGACGGTCGAATTTTCCGGTACACTTAATGGAAAAAATGAAGAAAATGAAGAAAATTTTTATATTTCTAACTTGAATTTAAAAAATGGAATTATTATTGATAATAATTACTATTGTGGACTTTTCAGTGTTTTAACCGGGAGAGTCGAACATATTACTTTATCTCAAGCTAAACTGGTTTTATCCGATACTGATCAATATTCTAGTTTTAATTTTAATATTGGAATGATTGCCGGGGAACTGAGGGTAAATAGTTTAGATGAGGAAAAGGGAAAAATTGACCGCGTATATGTTGATGCCGAAATTGACCTTGGAGATAAAACTATTGGTGAGATTTCCTTGGGCTTTTTAGTCGGTATTGCCGGTGGAAAGATTTACAATGTTTATACACAGGGAAATCTGGATGCTGGGGACCATAATTTCAGATCCGACCTCAGCATTACTCCAATTTACCATTTGGGTGGGATTGTCGGAAGAACAAACGGAAAACTTTCCGTCTCAAATGCTTTAAATGCCGGAACTATTTTCGGCATTGGCTCCACTGATAATGTCACCACGACTTTTAGCTCAGTCAATATTTACCTTGGCGGAATTATTGGTAAGGTTACAAATCAAAACGATAGTAGTCATTTTAATTTAATCACCAATCGAGGAGAAATTATAACCAGAACCTATCGCTCTTTAAAAACTAACAACCAATACCTAGGTGGTTTAATCGGATTAAGCGAAGGAACGGCCTATAAACTAGATTTAGAATTCGGGGATTGGACTAACGAAGGCATATTGAATGTCGGCAATCGCGGCGATAATCAAGTCAGAGCTGCGGGAATTCTTATTTCCAACCACAGCCAAGCCACAGAATTTATCTATCTGTATAATGAAACCAGCTATAATACCAATAATTTTTCAAACCTCAAATATACCTCTCTTGTCTATGACTTGGCAACTACAGGGGTAACTATATCACAATCTTTAAATACAGCATCACATACTATTTATGGAGACTATGATTTCTCCGGTGTTTTTCATAGCGAGAATAATGCTCCTTCCAAATTGAGGTTTGTAGAAAACAGGGGGGATATTACTTATAGTGGTACTGCACCGACCGGAGAAAGAAAAATTGCCGGAATTACCTTATCCGAAAATATAAACTTTCTTAGTGTATTTTTTACCGGGACGATTACAGTTAAGGATATTATCCAAGATAGCGAACAAACAAACCATGCTTTTTGGATATCTGGAATTACCCATAAACTTACCGAAAATTATATTTTAAAAGATTGTATTAATAAAGGAAAAATCATTTTCTCAAACATTACCTCTAATGCCAATAATTATCTTTCCGGATTAGTTAATATTAATGAATCTGGAGACTTAGAGGATCAGTTTGAAGAAGAGGAAGATCCAGATAATAAAATATTACCAAAAGCACATTTTGGAATAATAAATTCAATAAATTACAGTGATCTTACCTCAACAATTGATGAAAATTCTTATGGAATTAAAGGTTCCGGAAACACTTTTGTTGGTGGGATTGTAACTATAAATAGGGGTTCTATTCAAGACTCCCTCAATATGGGCGATATCAAATTTGCGAATCTTAGTGATATATCCAGTTTAGTGGTGTTTTCTGATGATGATAACGAAGGGGGAATAGTATTAGCTGCCCATTTCGGAATAATTGCCGGAGGTGTTGCTGCTGCTGCCGGAAACTCCGATTCGAGAATATATGACTGCGCCAATAGCGGTGATATAATAGCTCAATCGCAAAATTTCGGAAGGGCCGGAGGAGTACTAGCTCTTTGTTATCCTCGAGAAATGCAGGAGAGCGGAGTTCCTTCAACCTATTACGATAATAGTATTCCTTCTTCGGTTCTATCGAACTGCATTAATTACGGTAATGTCAGCTCAATTACAAAGAATATTTATTTATATAGCACAGATGAAGTCATAGAAACTTACAACTATTATTATGGTACGAGCACTCAAGGGGATTCATTAACTATGACTCATAGAGTCGGAACAGTAGAGAGGCCGGGAATATATTCTTCTGCCGGAGGTGTTATCGGGTACGGTTTGAGTATAATGCGGAGGATGGTTAACCACGGTGAGGTTAGTTCGAGTGATGTTTCCGGAGGAATTGTAGGTGCGACCTTTGCTTATCCTATTACCGGCTCAAATACAACTATTGTAAATATCGATACCGCAATCAATTATGGTAAGGTTAGGGCTGTTAAGATCAGTGATGAAGTGGTTGAAGATTATTTTGACTTTGAACGTGTGAATTTGGATTATGAATATATTGAAGATAGATTCTATCTTCCGGACGATAAATTCATTTATCCGGATACTTTGCATGATATTAGGAAGTTTCCCGAAGGCAAGAGGGGTATCGGCGGAATCTTTGGTAGACTCCAAAGAGCCAGAAGCCATTATATGAGTAGTGTTGGTGGTAGATTTACCTATATCGTCAATATGGATCCTGATGTGGATTTAATCGGGCGTCTCGATCAAGTTTATAACTTTACAAGTTCCTTGCGTTATTTTATCTTCTCGGGGACAGATTGTTTATATTACTCCGCAAAGGAAAATGATACAACTCAGGCGGCATTTACTGGTGTTGTTTATTATCGGAATAGCCAAACAATCCAAGTGACTGCTTTAGAAACTATGAAGAGAATATATTATTCGGGGCGTAATGAATATACAGATCATTTACGTCAAAACATTCAGTACAGTTTTACAGCTACCGCAACTTGGTTATCTATCGGCGGAACTTCAACTCAATTATCAAATCAATCGCAGTATATGACTATTCCTCAGTCGGATATGTGGTATAATATTAGCTCAAGAAGAGCCTCAGGTGTAGAAACAATCACGCCTATCGATCCCCCTAATCCTTATTCTGGTACAACTTCCGCTTCCTATATAATGGGTGAGGCTGCTCCTGTTCCTTTAATAACTGAAAGCCCCACCGGGAATGGAGAATTCGTTTACGCTGAAGATTTTGATATGCGTGCTCAACCTGATTTACAAGAATATATTTATTTTGTAGAAAACGGAATCCTGTCTGACTTTTTCCGGCCTGACCGTTTATATGGAATGTATGTTCTTTCGACATCTTCCGGAAGCACCTTTGGTTCGGCTCTTCCTTCCAATATTGACCTTACAAAAACTTATCCTTTAGATGGTCAAATTTCCTATGATGTTGATTATGAAAACATTAGTTTATCAGATCGAGTTACTCCGACTTACGATCCGGAAAACCCTGAACCGGGACCTGATGCTGACCTAGAGACATTAATTCTATATGAATATCAAAGATTACTTCAGATTAGATATAATGATAAATCAGCATTACTTGCGGAAAACCAGAATATCAGCCTTATCGAAAACGGAGGATCGGGAACACATTTACTTAATCCTGAAATTAATGGTAATATTATTATTTTTGATTTAAGTTTAGATACAATAAATTCCGAACAAAGTCTGACCAGTTATAAAATAAATTCTGTCTTGATTCCCGCTAACGCTCTGGTTGCAATGACGATGGATAAATATGTAGAAATGGGGGGAACAGAAGCTGATTTTCTCCAGAAACTCTATCAAGACAGGGATGATATAATAAGCGATCAATTGTCTCCAATTTTATCAATTGATCTCTCCGAGTTTCAGAATACCCAGGTAGAAACGACTGCAGATTTAGGGGTTTTTGTTTCCTATTCGCAAGCTGCTGTTCATAACAGTTCTTTCTTATATAAGATGACGGAATATCGGGTTCAACTAAAGTTGAAACCCCGATCCGGAGGCGCTCCTGCTCCCAGTCAATATCAGTTAGAAGGAACCGGTAGTTTAATCAACTTTCCGAGTGACGGAATAATTACAACCTCTATTATATCGAAAATTAGAATTACCTTTACGGATCCTTCCTATATTCTACCGATCGGAAGCAGTATTAAGGATTTAATCAGCCTTCATTATGAATATTATATTGATGAGGTAAAACATAGCGAAGTTGTGGATGCCGATTATTATACATTAAGTGAGATACCTGTTCAGGGTAATCATACCTTTGAATTCACCTTAGAATTAAGTTACCTTCTCAGATCCGGTGATTATCAGATTAGATATCGTTTCTTTGCGGGGGATACCGAAAGGACGATAAGCATAAAAAAGGCCGCCTCGACTGCTACCTCCATTCTCTACCTAGAACATTACTCCTATGATGATTTTAGCCCCTTAACAGGCACTGCCTTTACAACCCAACTTAATTTTGGTTATCCGCTTGACCTTACTGGAATTAAATTTGAAGTTGACCGGGCGGTTGTCAAACCATATTTGGACGGAAAAACTTACAGAATAATTTTGGGCGCAGAAGATAAAGAAGGGGAGGAGTTTTTCTTTACCGCTTTTCAAATACCGGTTTTTTCCGAATTAGTCAGAGTTTATTTTGAACCAGCTATTTTTGGGGATGGTTATATGACTTATCATATTCGTTATGAAATAAAATCGGAAAGTGATATTATAGCAGAAAGTCAAAACGGAACGATTTATTATCATAGTATAGAAGAACGAAAAATTTCTTTAGAAACCGCTAGCATCTATAAGGATAATAACCGTGTTCCGATTGATAATATCTTTTGTACTAGGGAGGCTTTAAGCACTAAGTTTGCGATTGATTTTGGAATCGATCAAAAATATTCGGCTTTGATCTATAATCTATTTCAAGATAATCCTGATGCTTATTTTGGGTTTCTGATTAGGGATCCAAATGGTGAAATTTCTGAAGAGGTTTTTGGAGTCGAATTTAGTGCTGATAACTATTTGAATATTACTTTTGATTATGATGCTTTACCGGGTAGATATGAATTTACCATCAGTTATCATCGCGATAATGAGGTCATTAACTTTAACTATATCTTAGTGATAACGAAAAATGCTGGTATTAATGCTTACTTAAAAGACATTCGTTTTTCGGAATCATTACTTGAAACAGATTATGCCGAGATTCTGGTGTCTGATGATCAGGGAAATGGTATCATCAGCGAGTATTCTCCGAGAGTTTATTTTGCGGGTATTGATTATGACGACGCAGAAAATAAAGTCTTTGATTTCCGGATTAATGGAACTGTTGCGAATATTCCCCTTGATGATTATACGCCTGTCTTTCTCAAGTTCCTGCCTGCAGGAGCGACTATCGCAAGGAAAACCTATCCGATTGATAATATGACGGAAGAATATACGGACGAAGTTGATATGAATTCGAGTGATGAAATGAAAGCCAAGCTCGGAGCTAACTTTACATTAAATCCCTATACTGGTCAGGAACCAGCCGAGAATGAAGATGTAGTCATTACCTACCGTGTTACTTCTGAAAACGGAGAGCAAAAGGTTTTCTATCATATTACGGTTATTGACATCGACTATAATGTCACTTTGGTATTTAATGTTTATTTTGAAGTAAACGGGGAGAAAATCCCAGCAAACATAGAATCCTCGCCTTTGCTCGGTTGGACAGTTTTAATCAATGTTAAGAACTTTAACACAAATGTAGAACCTGGAGATACTCAGATAAACGACATCGATGATTTTCTGAGATTTGATAATATAAATCCAGATTTGCCTTATAATAATAACGTAAATATGTTCTACCATTTAAATAATGCGAATTATCGTTTCCGTTTTGGAAGGAATCGAAGTGGGTTTTATGCAATATCGGTCGATCTTCCCGATGGATATACATGTCGAATCGAGTATATCGACCAAGTTTTGAAGGATGTTTCAGATTACGTAAATTCAGAACTTGAAAATCCTTTGGAATATGGAATCGATGGCAAATACTTTTATATCAATAAAAGCAAACGTTATCGCACCAGGTACTTCGATTTGATTATATCGGAAACAACTACCGAAAGTGAAGACTGGGGTTTGTTTGATTGGTTCAAGTCTTGGTTTAAATAAAAGTCTGGATTTTTCCGGACTTTTATCATAATCATTTGTAATTAAACCTTGCATTTATAGATATGAAGTGATATAATACTTTGGGCAATGTTATATGTTCTTAGGGGATTGAGGGAATTTACTTTTTACTAGAAAAAATTATACTTGAACCTAAAAAACTTTTTTTAGGTTCTCTTTTTTTCTTTTAAAATATCAAGAGACTAAAAGTAGCATCTGAGACTCTGTAAAACCGTCAAAACTTGACAAAACCTATTGTTTTAAATATAATAATGGTAATAGATGTCTGATTAGATTGAGGTAGTTATGAAAAAGGATTTTTCTATTTCAAAACTAATTAAATTTGTCAGCTTCCTACTTGTATCAATTCAGATTATTTTATTTTTATTGATCATAATCCTTGTACTTGTATTAGAAGATGACATTATTTTGCTTAAGCGGTGGCTGATAATTATAGCCGTCTTTTCCATTGCTCTTACCATAGCATATGGAAATTTTATTGTCGTTCTTTTAATAAAATATTTATCGCGACCTTTAAAACGGATTTGTCATGATATGGGAGCAGCTGTTTTTGGAAATACAACCAAAATACCGAAAACTAAAATCAAAGAATTAAATTTCATGATTGATTCGGTAGAAAAGTTAACATATGGTGCCCTACAGTATTCTACAACTATTACCAGTGCTATTGACAGTTTCTCTATCGGAATTTTCTTTTCAGCCGATAGGGAAGAGGTTTATTGTACACAATCATTCTTTGATATCTGTGAGCTAGATGAAGTTGAAGGGTACTATACATATGAAGATTTCCAGTCCTACTACAAAGTCATTACCGAATGTAAACATCCTGATTTTGCTTCTACATATCGTATCGGAGAGTCTAAATGGATTAAGATTTCTTCAAAAGAAGATGAACTCTTCCTTCTCGGGGTTGTAAACGATAATACAAAACAGGTTTTAGAAATTGAACGGTTGGAAAAAGAAAGAGATTATGATCATTTAACCAAACTTTATGTCCGTACTGCTTTTGAAAAAGAAGCGGAAAAGCATTTTGAGAATCCGGAAGGTAAAGTTATGGCGGTTATAATGTGGGACATAGATAAATTAAAATCTATTAACGATACATATGGTCATGAATACGGAGATCGTTATTTAATCCGTTTTTCGGAAGTTATTAAAACCTTAACGAATTACGGTGGCATTGTTTCTAGACGTTCTGGAGATGAATTTCTGGCTCTGATAGTCGGCGCCAGTCATATGGAATTGATTAAAATCATTAATGAAGTTCGTTCGAAAGTTCAGACAAACTATGTTGAAGTCGGAGAAAATCATTATGAAAAACTCAAAGCTTCAATGGGTATTGCTTGGTATCCGGATGATGGTAGCGATCTTGAAACTTTAATAAATATCGCTGATTTTTCACTTTATGAGATGAAATTTAATCTTACCGGTCTCAGCCAACAAAATCGGGTTGAATTTGATCCTTCGATTTACAAACTTCATTACAATCGAGAGTTTTCAAAAATCATTGAAGGTGATTGTTTAACATTTGCTTATCAACCGATTGTCAGTGCTAAAAACGGGGAGATACTCGGTTATGAGATGTTGATGCGAATCTTCAGCGAAATCATCATTTCTCCGAGGAAATTAATCACAATCGGAAAACTTTATTCAAAATTACATTTGATTGAAGACATTGCTTTTAACCGGGCATTTGAAGAATATGTAAGTAATCTTAAAAGTTTTAAAAACCGAAAAATCTTCCTCAACTCTTTTTCAAATGTCATATTAACCGAAAAAACTTTAAAAAAGATATCCAAGCCTTTCGAGAACTCTCTTGATATGTTGGTTGTAGAGTTTATGGATATGGATAATAGTGAAGAAGAAGTTTTGATTAATAAAAGCGAAATCTTTAAAAATCTAAATGCTGAGATTGCCGTAGATAATTTTGACGGAAATTTTGAAAATATTGAAATGGCAGATTTGGATATCGCTTATTTAAAAATTGACATCTCAATCATTGACAGCATTAATACTGATTTGGAACATCAGAATGTCTTAAATAATATCCTTGATTATTCGAAGACGAGAAATATTAAGACGATTGCGGTTGGAGTCAAGAATCATGAAGATATGAAATATCTAATCAATGCCGGCGTTGATTATCTCCAAGGATATTATCTTGGTCATCCGGCGGTTAAGCCGATTGAGATATCTTCTGATTTAGTAAAGAAAATTAAGCTCTTAAATAAGTAAAAGGACTGCTGACAGTCCTTTTTAGTTATTTTTGAAATCGGGAATTCCGTAACCGGTAATCGTTGCATCATCTAAAGAATAATTTCTTCTTGCGATCATATCAGCCGAATTTCCTTCGATAGTATATACCCTGCCATCTTCTACGCCGAGAACTATTCCAGTATGGGATGCATTATTTAAGAAGAAGATGATATCGCCGGGGCGGGGTAGATAATCCGCTTTTGGCTCGTATGCACCCAAGGTTTGAAAAGCAGCTTTTCCGGCACTGACGGATGCAAACTTAGGTATTGTCTCGTTATTAATTCCGGACTCTTTTGCGACCCATGAAACATACATCGCACACCATTCCGAGTTAGGAAGACCGTACCAAGCACCGTATTTAGTATAGTTACCCGCTTCTTCCTGATAACCTTCTTCTTTAAGGGCAGTTTTTAGAAAAAGTTTTCGAAAATCAGTCTTTTCTTTTTCGTTTGACTCTGCTTTTTCTTCCTCGGATATTTCTGATTCAATAATATCAAGGGACGATATTTCACTTAGAAATTTATTCTCGAGTACGGAAACCTGGTATGAACAATAGATCAAAAACAGGATTAAATTTATGATATAGAAATCTTTCTTACTCATTACAACCCCTCCCTTTCTGTTGTTATTATAACATTTTTCACCCTTGTTTCCAAGTTAATATTTCCTATCCGACTAGGTAATATCTTCCAAAGTTTTTTAGTATTTTAGTACCCGTTTATAATTCATTTATAATATTTCGGAAATGACTAGAAAAAAACAGGAAAAAGTGGTATACTAATTATGGAAATAATAAATATAAAGGAGTATTAATTTATGGGAAGAGCTCATGAAGTAAGAGCCGCTTCAATCGCAAAAACAGCGGCTATGAAAAGTAAATTGTACGCGAAATACGGAGTGGCTATTTATAAAGCCGCAAAGAGCGGTGTTCCCGACCCGGAACTGAATCAAATTTTGAAAAAGGAAATAGAAAGGGCCAAGAAAGCCAGCGTTCCTGCCGCCGTTATTCAAAGAGCAGTCGATAAGGCTAAGGGTGGACTTTCCGGTGCCTTTGCCGAAATTACTTATGAGGGTTTTGGACCCAATAATTCGATGATCATTGTTGAGTGCGTAACCGATAATGTTAACCGCACATATACCGATATCAGAACAGCTTTTAATAAATCAGGATGTAAATTAGGTGTTTCCGGAAGTGTTACCCATATGTTTGATTTTGGTTCCGTTATTAGTTTTGAAGGTTTAAGTGACGAAGAAACTTTGGAGCTTCTTCTTGAAGGAGATTGCGATATCACCGATGTAGAGACTGATGAAGATATTACAACCGTCTATGCTCCGGCCGGTGAATTTCAGAAGATTAAAGACACTTTGCTTGAAAATAATTCCGAAATGGAGTTTTTGGAAGATGAGGTTACTTATATTCCAAAAATGTATGTTGGACTTGAAGCCGAAGAAGATATCAAACAGTTTAATAAACTACTTAGCCAATTGCGTGAACTCGATGATGTTCAACAGATATATCATAATGTACAAGGAATTGAAGAAATGGAAGAATAAAATCCCCCAATTGAGGGATTTTATTCTTTTAAGAATTCAGAATCTTCATTTTTCCACCAGCTGCGGGTATTTATTATTCGTTTTAAGAAGCCCGGTTTAATTTCTTTATTTCGGGCAAAATTAACCCCCATTTTTTGATAGATGGGATAAAGATAATTAAGTCGTTTTCGGAAAGAATCGTAATCTTTTAATTCGGGAGCAGTCCAGGCTACCTCAGCTACAGCGGCTATGCGCGGAAAAATTTGGAAATCTATTTTTGCTCTGTTTGCCACCCATTCGGTCCAAAGGGGAGCTTCGATACCAAGAATATTTTCTTCTTTTTCAATTCCTTTAAGCGGATTATAGTTATAGGTTTTAGCTAAGGGCGTCATCGCATAGGGATAATCAAGATAAAGATAGAGAAAATCAGACATAATAACTTTTCGGGAAGAATTAGCGGCTTTGACTGTCTTCTTTCTTGTTCCTGGTTTCCAATGTTGGATTATTACGGACTCGTTTAAGTCCGGATGAAGTCCGTCGTTCCAACCGATGGCAACTCTTCCGTATTTGGAAAGGAAATTTTGGAAATGATTAAAGAAATAGGCTTGTAGAGCTTCCTCATTTTCTAGGTTTTCTTTTTTAATCTTTTCCTGACAAAGCGAACAGTTACGCCAATTATCTTTCGGCGCTTCATCTCCCCCTAAATGGATATAACGGGAAGGAAAGACTTCCATTACTTCCAGAAGAAGGTCTTCAAGAATTTTATAAGTTAATTCATTTCCCGCACAAAGTATATCTTTAGAAATTCCCCAAGCGGATCTGACTTCAATATTATCATTAACACCGGAACATAAGAGTTCCGGGTAGGCTGCTAGAAGTGATGTCATATGTCCGGGCATATCGATTTCCGGAATTACTTCCAGATGTCGTAATCTTGCATATTCAACAATCTCTTTTAGTTCTTGTTTTTTTAAATAACCGTAATGAGCAATTCCATCAATAGTTCCGTCTTTTAGAATCGTTCCTCGACGGCGGGAGGAGATTTCTTGAAGACGGGGATATTTTTCGCTTTCCAGACGCCAACCTTGGTCATCGGTGAGATGAAGATGTAAATAATTAAACTTATGGAAACTGATGAGATCAATTAATCTCATAATCTCGCCTTTTCCAAAGAAATGCCTAGCGATATCAAACATAAAGCCTCGGTAAGCAAACTTAGGTCTGTCCTCAATATATATCTCCGGATAATAGTATTTACCATCTTTGTATTCCAAAAGCTGGATTAAGGTTTGAATTCCATAATAAGCTCCGGAATCGGTTCTAGCGGCCAACATTAAGCTATGTTCGGAGATATCTAGTTGATATTCTTCTTCTCCGAGGTTAAAATCAAGAACAAAATTAATCTGTGCATATTTTTCACTTCTTAAATTTATTCCGGTTTTCATTAAAATAAATTGTTGGAAAAAAGCGGCACTTTCCGCTAATTCTTCCGAAAAATGAAAAGTTGTATCGGTTAATATCAGTTGTCCCTCTTTTTCTTCATAATAAAGAGGAAGTGGAATCACTTTCATATCGTCACCTCTTACTTTAGTATAACTAAAGTCTTCAAAAATGTAAATAGATTATATATTAATAACTGTTTTTTTATGATTAAAATGGTATAATAATTAATAAAGGTGTTCTATGGGGAAAATAATGATAATCGGTGGTGCTAATATTGATATTATCGCCAAAGCAAAAAATGAATTATTAATGCATGATTCAAATGTCGGGGTCATGGAAATCTCCTATGGAGGGGTCGGAAGAAATATTGTTGAAAACTTGGCTAGGCTTGGAAACGAGGTTCACTTTTTAACTGCAATCGGAAATGATGAATTCGGAAAAAGTTTAAAGGCAGACCTTAAAATTTTAAAGGTCGATTTGTCTGGTTCGTTTTTTTCATCCAAAAGAAGTGGACTTTATCTGGCGCTATGTGAACCCGACGGAGAGATGAAAATTGCTATCTGCGATAATGAGATTATACAAGGACTAAATCCTGAATATTTAGAATCAATCTTGGATTATATAAATAGTTTTGATCATTTTGCGATTGATACAAATCTTTCAAAGTCGACATTGGATTTTCTTTTCCGGAATCTTAAGGGAAAGATTTATGTTGATGCAACCTCAATTACTAAAGCCATGCTCTTAGAACCTCATTTATCCCGGATCAGTCTTTTAAAGGGAAATGCCGCCGAAATAGCAGCTCTTTCGAAAGTAAAAGGCGATATCAATTCTCAAATAAATGCTTTACTTAATCTTGGCGTAAAAAGAGTTGTCGCAACCAGTGGCCAGGGACCGGTTTACTATAATCAGGACGGAATGATTAAATCCGCTACTCCCCTTCCCGAAAAGCCACTTTCTACAACCGGTTGTGGCGATGCATTTATGAGTGGATTAATCCACGGAATTCTTCTTGGGTCAACTTTTGACCAAAGTATAGATTTTGGCTTTAAAGCCGCTTCCGCTACCATGAAAGTAGTCGGTGCTTGTAATCCTGAATTGGATAAATATTTTTAAAGGGAGAAAAGAATGATGGAATCAAAAGTTTTTTATACGAGCCTTAAATTAAATAAAAATGAAAATCTCTTAGACAAATTAGAAAAATTGGTTAAAAAAGCGGGAATTGAAACCCTAAATTTTCAAAATAAGTTTGTTGCGATTAAAATCCATTTTGGGGAACCGGGTAATCTAGCCTATCTTCGCCCCAATTATTCAAGAAGAATCGTTGAAATTATCAAAAGATGCGGAGGAAAAGTATTTCTTACCGATTGTAATACCCTTTATATCGGCCGGAGAAAAAACGGGCTTGACCATTTGGAGGCGGCTTATGAGAACGGCTATAATCCTTTTCAAACCGGTTGCCAGATTATTATTGCTGACGGAATAAAAGGTCTTAATCAAGAAGAAGTTCCGATTAATTTGGAATATATTGAAAAAGCAAAAATTGGAAAAGCGCTCTATGATGCTGATATCATTATTTCGATGAACCATTTTAAGGGTCATGAACTAGCCGGATTCGGCGGCGTTTTAAAAAACCTGGGAATGGGCGGAGCCTCAAGAGCAGGTAAAGCAGAAATTCATTCATCCGGGAAACCTTTTATTGATGAAAAACTCTGTCATGCCTGCGGTGGTTGTCGGAAAGTCTGTGCTCAAGAAGCAATTACTTTGAATCCTAAAGCCCAAATTGATTATGATTTATGTTTGGGTTGCGGGCGTTGTATTTCCGCTTGCCGGATTGACGCTATTAAAACCGACTGGCAGGAATCTAGTGCGAAAATGAACCGGAAGGTTGCGGAATATGCTTACGCGGTCCTTAAAGATAAAGAACATTTCCATATCAGTTTCGTAATTGATGTTTCTCCATATTGTGACTGTGATAGTAGGAATGATATTCCGATTATCGGTGATGTCGGCTTTTTGGCTTCTTTTGATCCGGTGGCTCTCGATCAAGCTTGTATGGATTTAGTAAATTCCATGCCTTTAAATAATGTTTATCAAAAACATCAAGAGGACAATTTTAAGAGTCTTCATCCTCATAGCTTTGGTGAAGCCGGGCTTGAACATGCGGAAAAAATCGGACTTGGAGTTCGGAATTATCGTTTAATTGAAATATAGGTGAAAAAATGAAAGTAATCGATCTAGGAAACTGGCCGGGGCGGAAGCATTATTTATGGTTTAAAGATTATGCCCATCCCTATTACGCTATTACAAGTAGAATAATTATTACGAAGTTTAGGAAATTTCTAAAAGATAGAGATCTTCCTTTCTTTATATCTTTTCTGTATTTAATTGTTAAGGCTTTAAATAATATTAAAGAATTCAGGCTTCGAATCGATGGCGATCGAGTAATATTATTTGACTGTATTCATCCGGCTTTTACGGTAATGACCGATTCCGGAATCTATGATAATTGTCATGTTGAAATGGCGGAGTTTATGGAATTCTTAAAAAAAGCTAAAGAATCCATCGAAGCAATTAAAAGCGGTAGAAAGAAGGGGCCTTCTTCTTATCAGGAAGAATCAAGACTTGACCAATATTATTTAACTTGTTTGCCGTGGATTGACTTTACTTCGGTAAGTCATCCGATGACTGACGACCCAAAAGATACGATTCCCCGTATCGCATGGGGAAAATTCATAGAAGACGAAAAAGATACAGTAATCAGTCTTTCAATTCAGGTTAATCATGCCTTGATTGATGGCTATCCGCTTTCACTTGCTTTTTTAAAAATTCAAGAAATGTTGGACCAACCGGAAAAATTCTTAATTTAATTTGAAAGAGGCGATTTAATGTTAATCACATTTAAAGTAAGTAATTTTCTTTCTTTTTCTGAAGAACAGAGTATTTCAATGATTCCGAGCACTTCGGAAAACCAAGATTTAATTAAAATCGACCAAATCGAACTCTTAAGAAAAGGAGTGATTTTTGGTGCCAATTCATCCGGAAAAAGCAATTTTATTAAAGCTCTTGCTTTCGGAAAAGAACTTGTACTTGAGGGCTTTCTAAATAAACATCGTAATCTATATTCCAAAACCTTAATCGATAATAAAGGCAAAGAATCTAAGTTTGAATACACATTTTATATGAATGGTAAATTTTATTCTTTCGGTTTTAGTTTCATTCTTTATGAAGGAAGATTCACCAATGAATTTCTGTATGAAATCAATGGCGATGACGAAGAGATTTTAATCTTTTCCCGTAATCAAAAAGAATTTGTTTGGAATATTGTTCCCGAAGCAGAAATGGAAGAATATAAACGGATTTTAAAAGAAAAACCTGATTGTCTTTTCATAAATCTGATTGCTTCGGCTATCGGTTTCAAAAACCTCCGTGATGTTTACTGTTGGTTTCGGGATAAACTGATTGTCAATTTCCAAAACCAAGAATTTTTACGTCTCGAAAGCGGCTTTATCAAAAGCCAAGATTCTTTTGTAAAGATGTTGAAAGCGTATGATACGGGAATTTCGGAAATTCGTTTTCGGAAGATTGAACTCGATAGTTTAAGAAAACATGGGGAAGATATGTATAAACGAATACTTTCGGAAATGGCGAGAGGCCATTCTCCTTTCGGAATTAGACTTAAGGATGCCCTTTATAATTTCCTTAATCTTGACGGGGATTTCGAAGTTTTTGAACTTTACCTGCGTCACCAAAATTCTGAACTAGACTATGAATTTAAAGAAGAATCGGACGGTACAAGAAGAATGTTTGATTTATTAGACATTATTATCAGTCCGATTCCTTATGCAATATATTTAATTGATGAAATAAATCGCAGCATTCATCCGCTGCTTACAGAAAAATTCCTTCTTACCTATAAAAACACTTTAAAAGAAAACTTTGTACAATTGATCTTTACCACCCATGAAGCAAATTTATTGCATGAGGAACTTTTACGACGCGATGAAGTTTGGTTTGTAGAGAAACAAGCCGATAATTCTTCAAGAATTTTTTCGCTCGACATTTTCCAAAAAGAAAATGAAAAAGATCTTGGAAAGGCATATTTGGCCGGTCGTTACGGTGGAATTCCTCTGCTTAACAAATCCGGTGATAATTAATGGCTATCAGAGAAAGAGCCTCTTTATTCAATCGCTATTCCGTACCTCGGGTTGGGACAGTTCGTCCCTTCCGAACTTATTATTTGATTATGGAAGGAACAAATACCGAACCGACTTATTTCAAACTTCTGGAAATGGAATTAATAAAAAGAAGAATTAGGAATAATATTTCCCTAGTATATCTTGAGAGAACTCAAAATGATCGTGGGAGTAATACTCCTCGCCAATTATATAACTTTTTAAGGGAATTTCAGAAACAAAAAGATGATGACGGTGTCTATCTAATGGTTTTTGATCGTGACAGTTATAAAAATCATTTCAATCCGAAAAAATCTTATCTAGACTTTTTAAAAAGTGTCAGACACAGTAATGTAAGGATGATTATTACCAGTCCTTGTTTTGAAATTTGGCTGCTTCTTCACCTTGATAATTCTTATCAAGAATTTATTGAACCAAATAAAAAGAACATCTTTCGAAACGATAGAATTTCGCCTGCCTATACCTATGTCAGTAAAATGGTTCGTGATATTTTTGGTTTTAATCCAAAAAGCAATATACCGGAAGATTTTCTGAAAAACCTAAATATTGCCATGAAGCAGTCATCGCAGCTTACATCAGACCCTAAAAAAATGGCGACCGAGTTAGGTGAAAATATCAGCGATTTTATTCGAGAAATCAGCTACGATCAGCGTTATTAAATAAAAAACAGGGTTTAATTGACTTTTATAGGGGTATATAGTATAATTTTTTTGTTTATATGATGAGGTGTTTATGAATATATCAATAAGAATTTTGAATCTTCCGAATGAAATTATTACAAAACTTGATGAGCAGTCGATCAAGGTTATTTTTGATTTGATTAGAGCTGACTTAGCACAAGTTTTGTCAGAAAAAGAAAGTCTAGAAGTACGGAAAGTTCTTAAGGATTATAAGAAGAAAGAACTAAAAAAAGAACTACAAGGATTATTAAAGAAGAATCCTTATGAATACCTAGACAAGGATTATCCGCTTTCGGAAATGAATTTTAGTTTAAGGACAATTAATGCTTTAAATAACAGTTCGATTATGACTGTTTCTCGCCTGCTTACATTGATTGAGGAAGTTAAGATTTATGGTGTAGAAAACCTCGGAACCAAATCAATCATTCAATTAATGACAAAATTAAACGAGGTAGTTTTAAAAGAGAAATTAAATGAAGTAATTCCGATCTATCAAAAAACTCACCCTTCCGATCAACTTCCAGTCGAGAAACTCGGTTTCTCCCAAGGTGCAATTTCTAGTCTTCATAACCTGGGGATATTTAATTTAGGTAAGCTTCGAGAGTTATACCTTGCCGGTAAATTGCTTGATCTTTTCAGTTATAAAACCTTGAAAGTAATTCTTGAAGAATTCGAAAAATATTATACTGATTTTCCTAATTCTGATTATTCTTATTTTAAGACTTTATTAATAGAAGAATATCTCGGAAGAATTAGTATTTCCGAAATCGAAGAAATAGGTAAAAGAGAAAACATCTCCTTTAAGATCAGAGAATTTCTGACTAGGTTAGCCGAAAAAACAGATTTAATAATTTCAGCCGATGAAGTTAGACTGCCCTATTTCTCCGAAAAACTAAAAGAAGTAAATCTCAAGAAAGAAAGCGAAGAAATTTTAATTGAGCGCTTTTCCGGCTCAACTCTTCAAACCGTTGCCGATAAATTCCATAAAACCCGGGAAAGGATTCGCCAGATTGTCCGGGATCGGATGTCCCATATCTCAATGTTTTATGAAGAAAGCTTTATTAAGGAGTATAATAAATTTGTCTGGCATCCTCAGGTTTTTAAAAAGATCTTCGCACTTGATGACTTCTCCTTTAATATCGTTAAGTATTTAGGACATAAGTTTACCTTTGAGGAAGCATTTGTTTTTCCTGAGGAATATGTATTAGAGCTAATTGCGAGCAATAAAGTTCAGGCAATTGATCTTGAAGCTTTTAAGGATTCCTTACCGGAAGTCTTTAACGAGCGCATGGAAATTTACGGTAAAATTGTTCCGAAGATGACCAAAAGGCTTTTCTTGGAATATGTGATTGAACATTTTGTTCCCGATGAAGGTTTACATAAAAACAAGATTGTACAAATTGCTGAAAAAGTCGCAACTGACAATAAACTTGATTATCATTACGATAAGTATATTGATATCGTCTCGAACACAATTCAGGGTTTACAGAATGTTAGATTTTATGATTACAATCGCTTAACTCCTGAATTAATCGAAGAACTGAAAAAGATAATATATGAAATCGATTCCGTTTATTCCTGTAATTACTTTTATCATAAATATCCAAAACTGATGAAAAAGGTGGATATCCGCGACGGTTATGAACTTCATTTTGTCCTCAGACGTTATTTTTCAAGCCTTGAGGAATTTAAGGGAAAGGTTGATTTTAATCGCCAACCGATGCTGGCGGTTCACGGAAAGACTTATGCAGATGTCGTAAAGGAAAACTGGAACAACTTAAACTCTCCGATAAAACTTGAAATCTTTACGAAGAATCTGATTAAAAAATATGGTTATCATTCCGGAACCCTGGTAAATATCATCAACTCCACCTTAGGCGATTATATTTCTCTAAAGATCGTTTATAATTTTAAACCGAGCTTAAATGAAGCTACTCTTTCTAAAATCAAAGAGATAATGAAAGATGAATTCTATGAATTGTCGGAACTGGCAGGAATCTTTAAAAAAGCCGGCATTGAGCCGGGCGATTACCAATATTTTTCAAATTTTTGGTTGAACGATCTCGGTTATAAAACCCATGATGTTAATTACATCATCAAACAAGAATATTCATCTCTAAAAGAAATCTTCTTTAAAAAGGTTTTAAGTGAAGATGTTTATACAATTACCAAAAAGGACAGAAAGATTCGAGAAACCACTTTAATTCTCTTTATCGAAACCTTAAGACAAGAATATCTTGCCTTCCAATACAAGAAAGATAAGTTAATCAATCGACGTCAACTTGAAAAACAAGGTCTTAAGATTCAGGATATTGAAGCCTATGTCAAGGCTCTTTCTAGAATTATTCCCAAGAATCGTTACTTTACTTATGAAAGTTTAGTAAAAGAGAAAAATTATCTCGAAGATCCTGCAGTTGAGAAATTAGAAAGTATGAAACTGGATAAAGAATTGATCATCAATTTTATCCGGAATATCCCCAGTATTAAAAAGACCACCAAAGGGAATCTTTTTAGAATCTCCAAAGAACAATCAACTGTCAATGATTTTATGGAAGAAGTTAGAAAAGAAACCGGACTTGATGATGAAAAATTAAAGGATTATATTCTTAAATATTATGATTTTAAAATCAGATAAATAGAAGCATGGGTATCATGCTTCTTTATTTGCGACAGGCAGTTATATTGACTAGAGAATTACAGGTTTTCTAGTCATTTTACTAATTAGGGTCGGAGAATGTGGATACCTATGTATTAACCTATTCGATGCTTGAGATACACGAGCA
>CALEGD010000091.1 GCA_937877075.1 uncultured Acholeplasmatales bacterium | reverse complement strand
ATCAGTCCTAAATAGGATTGGTAAGTACTCCAAGAGTCTCAAATGTTGTGTTATGAGAAAAGGGAATATTCTGGTTTACCTCCTGCCAGGATGTTCTCTTTTCATTTATTTTTTATGAAGGAGAGGTGTTGCGGAATGGCAAAGTTGACTAAAAAACAACAAACGTTCGTTGAAGAATATCTAATTGACTTGAACGCAACACAAGCAGCAATTAGAGCAGGATATTCAGTTCAACGAGCAAGTGAAATAGGATATCAGTTACTACAGAAAACTACAGTTCAAACGGCTATTGCTAAAGCAATGGCTAAAAGAAGTAAGAGAACAGGAATTAATCAAGATAGAATTGTCATTGAATTGGCTAAAATTGCTTTTGTTAATATAACTGATATTGTAAATGACGATTGTGAAATAAAAAATAACGCAACAGATGAAGATCTTGCTTGTATTGAATCCATAAAAGTTAAACAGTTTCCAACTAAATCAGGTGATTTAGGAATTGAACGAGAAGTGAAACTTTCTCCTAAAATGAAAGCACTTGAATTATTAGGCAAACATCTTGGAATGTGGAACGATAAATTAGATGTGAATTTGAATATTCCTGTTGTTATTTCTGGAGAAGATGAACTTGAAGAATAACATTAGTTCACAATATGTTTTTGATTATCAAAAAAAAATTTACCTTCCTCAACAGGAACGTTCAACGTTAACAAAGTTAGAAATAAAATTACCAGAAGTAATAGGAACAGCTTATAAAGATTTTTGGCAATTCAAGGGTAGATACCGGGTAGTAAAAGGATCACGCGCATCCAAAAAGTCAAAAACAACAGCATTATATTTTATAACTAACATGATGAAATATCCAGAAGCGAATCTTTTAGTTGTTAGGAAGGTTTTCCGAACGCTAAAAGATTCTTGTTTTACAGAGTTAAGATGGGCTATTCGGCGATTGGGTGTAGAAGCATTTTGGGAAACCAAAGAATCACCACTAGAGATGACATATATGCCAACAGGACAGAAAATCTACTTTCGGGGGTTAGATGATCCGCTGAAAGTTACTTCCATCACCGTTGAGGTTGGAAATCTTTGTTGGATGTGGATTGAAGAAGCATATGAGATCATGAATGAAGCTGATTTTGATATGTTGGATGAATCAATCAGGGGCAAGGTTCCCGAAGGACTATATAAACAATTAACATTAACTTTTAACCCTTGGAACGAAAGACACTGGATTAAGAAACGGTTCTTCGATGTCCAAGATGAAGAAATATTAGCTAAAACAACAGATTACCGGTGTAATGAATTTTTAGATGACGCTGATAAAAAAGTGTTTGAAACTATGAAAAAGAACAACCCCAGGCGGTACAAGGTAGCCGGTCTTGGTGATTGGGGAGTTGTTGAAGGGTTAATTTATGATAACTGGGAAGAGCGAGCATTTGATCACCGGATAGAGAAATTCAAAAACATGAAATCAGCGTTCGGGTTAGACTTTGGTTATACGAATGATCCAAGTGGTTTATTTTGTGGATTGGTTGATATTGATCATCGGGAAATATACGTATTTGATGAAATGTATGAAAAAGCTCTCACCAATAAAAAAATATATCAAAATATCTTAAGTATGGGTTATGCGAAAGAAAAAATCCGGGCAGATTCGGCAGAACCAAAGAGTATTGTTGAACTTAGAGAACTTGGACTTAGAAATATTGTTGGGGCAAGGAAAGGAAAAGATTCAGTTAATAACGGAATTCAATTTATACAAGGGTTTAAAATAATCATTCATCCACGATGTGTTAATTTTCTAACAGAAATTAGCAATTATACTTGGGATGTTGATAAATTCGGGACAACGATAAATAAGCCGGTTGATGACTTTAATCACTTGTTAGATGCTATGCGATATGGGATGGAAGATTTTCTAATAGGGGATAGATTCAGTTTCGAGTAAAAGGAGTGAACGGAACCATTGTTCAGTTTTAATATTTTTAATAAGGAAACAGATAGAGTCAATAAACTAATTGCGTTGGGCGCTCAAAATAAATTGACTGATAAAGAACTCCTTGAACGTGAAATAAATAAATGGAAAACCTCCACCAAACGAAAACTGATGATCACCGGGGAGAAGTATTATCAAAATGAACATGATATTCTAAAACGAAAACGAACCGTCATAGGTGAGGGTGGACTTCTTGCAGAAGTTGAAAACTTACCAAATAACAAAATCATCGATAACCAGTATGGAAAAATGGTCGATCAGAAAGTGAATTATCTACTTGGTAAACCCTTAACTTTTGATACAGAGAATGACCAATACAAAAAAGCGCTGACGAAACTCTTCAATAAAAAATTCCTTAGAACACTCAAAAATATTGGCGAGGATTCACTTAATGGTGGTATTGCTTGGATTCATCCGTACTATGATGAACAAGGAGAACTCTGTTTTAAGAAGTTTGAACCTTATGAGATACTCCCTTTTTGGAGCGATGCCGAACATACCATTCTTGATTTTGCCATTAGGTTATATGAAGTAGATGTGTATGACGGAAAAAAGGAAAGAACTATTGAACGAGTTGAGATTTATACCACGAAAGGAATTGAACGGTATCTCCTCATAAACAATCATCTAGTCAGCGATATTGAAAACCCATCGAGTGATTATATGAGCATTGGGGGGAAAGATTACAACTGGAATAAGATTCCCTTGATTCCGTTTAAATATAATAATAAAGAACTTCCGCTAATTAAACGAGTTAAATCATTACAAGACGGAATCAATACAATTCTTTCAGACTTCCAAAACAATATGCAAGAGGATGCGCGAAATACTATTTTAGTTATTAAAAACTATGAGGGAACGAATCTTGCAGAATTTAGATATAACCTTGCCCAGTATGGGGCGGTTAAAGTTAAAAGTGTTGAGGGAGTTGAGGGAGGGGTAGAAACCTTAACGGTTGAAATTAACGCTGAAAATTACAGAGTTATTCATGAGATTTTCAAAAATGCACTAATAGAAAATGCAAGGGGTTATGACGCAAAGGATGACAGGATGGAAGGGAATCCCAACCAAATGAACATCCAATCAATGTATAGTGATATTGATCTAGATGCGAATGGGATGGAGACAGAATATCAAGCGTCTTTTGAGGAATTGCTCTGGTTTATTGATGTTCATTTTGCCAACACTGGAGTAGGTAATTTTGAAAATGACGAAGTAACTATTATTTTTAACCGCGACATTTTAATAAATGAATCTGAATCTATAGATAACTGTCAAAAGTCAACCGGTGTGTTGTCTAGTGAAACAATCATCAGTCAACATCCGTGGACTTCAGATGTTAAAAAAGAATTGGAACGAATTAAAAAAGAAAAAGAAGAAATGATAAATGATTTGTATGGTGATGCGTTTAAACGGGTAGGCGATGATGAAGATGGCGAGTAATAAATATTGGAAACAAAGGATGGAACTACTCGAAGAAGCGCAACTTAAAAAGGGTCAAAATTATCTCGTTAATTTGGATAAACAATATAAGATCACTAGTGCAAATATCGAACGTGAACTAACTCTGTGGTATGAGAGATTTGCAATAAATAATCAAATAAGTATGAGTGAATCTAAAAAAATACTTAACGCCAAAGAGTTAAAAGAATTTCAATGGAGCGTTGAGGACTATATCAAATATGGTAGAGAAAATGCACTAAATAAACAATGGATGAAACAGCTTGAAAATGCATCAGTAAGAGTTCACGTTTCAAGGTTGGAATCATTGAAAATTCAGATGCAACAGCAGGTTGAGGTTTTGTATGGTAATCAAATAGATAGTGTTGACAAAATATTAAGGGGAATATATTCAGACGGATATTATCATACTGCATACGAAATTCAAAAAGGGTTTAATATCGGTTGGGATCTTCATAGTTTAAATAAAAACCAACTGGATAAGATTCTCTCTAAACCTTGGTCAAGCGACAAAAGAACATTTTCAGATCGGCTATGGAATAATAAAGAACAACTTATAGGAACCCTCCAGACAAAACTAACACAAGCGGTAATCAGAGGTGAGGAACCCAAAAAAGCGATAGATGCAATCGCGGATCAGTTTGATATTGATAAGCGAAAAGCCGGTAGACTGGTGATGACTGAATCAGCGGCGTTCGCATCCATTGCCCAAAAAGATTGTTTTAAAGATTTGGATGTGGAAAAATATGAAATAGTCGCAACATTAGACGGGAGAACATCAGATCTATGCCAAGATTTGGATGGGGAAATTTTTGATATGAAAGACTATGAAGTAGGAATGACAGCACCGCCGTTTCATCCTTGGTGTAGAACGACCACTGTACCATTTTTTGAAGATAATTATGGTGAACGTGCGGCGAGAGATGAGGAAGGAAACGTTTATTATGTTCCTGCCAACATGAAATACCACGAGTGGAAAAAGAAGTTTGTGGATGGTGGAAGTAAGGAAGAATTAAGAAAAATTAATACTATTGATCTCCCAGAAACGATTAATAGTATTATGAGTAGTGAACCGTTATTATTATTTGATGAAACACATAGAAAATTAATTGAAGCAGATTTAGAAAAAGCGTCACCGGAACAAGTTCAAATAATCCAAAAATCAATCAAGAATTTAAAACTAGATGTTACCGGAACAGGAACATCTTTTTACAGACCGGGAACTGGATATATGGAACTCAATATGAACAAAGAACCGCATGAGAACATTCGTACTTTTTGGCATGAATACGGGCATTATATCGATGATGTGAGAAACGACATAAATGGATTAAGCCTAAAAACATTAGAAACTGTTCAAGGTCAGGCGTCATCACATACATTCGAATGGTTTGGTGCGAGCAGTAGAGCTAATCGCATTCACAAATATAACACTGGAGCGGCTAGTCCTGATTTACAGAAGTTTCTTGACCAAATGATCCCAGGGAAATATGAAGTGCGTGGTGAAAGTAATGCTGCCATATACTTGAAAGGAACACAAATTCAAGTTGGCGAACAATGGGGCGCAAATTACAGTGATTTTTCAACCATGATAAATGAAATTAATGACGGGTTGAAGCGTGAATTGGGTGCGGAGGATTCTCAAGCGTTTTTAAAATCACTTGGTTATCCAACAAAACCAAAATTAGATGACTTTTTTGAATGGTATAGAACTCCTAAAAGACAAATACTAAGAACTAAACCAAAATATAAAAACGCTAAAATTGATTGGGAAAATGCAAATGAGAAATTCTATAATGCTCTTAGTGCGTGGGAAAAAGCGAATCCAACCGCTTATGAAGAAGCGAGCAAATTGTATAATGCTTATAAAGATAGGGCTAACCGATTTTGCGCAATTACGGATTTACTTGATGGTGAAGCTCATGGAGAAATGGGAATGCGCATTCTTTGGGGTGGACATGACCCAACATACTTCAAGACAAACGATTTAAACATTAATGAAGGTTGGGCGAACTGGTTTCAATTGACAATTCAAGATGATAAAGAAATGTTAGATTACTTAGAAAAATACGCCCCAAAATCAAAATCTATTTTTGAAGAATGTTTCATTGAATTAATTAATCAAAATTTAGGCGGTGATTAAATGGGTGAAAGAATTTCTAATCATGAGGTCGAAGTTATAAATGCGTTAATAGATCGAGATAAATTACCAAACACGTTTGATTATTTGTTATTACATGGCGTAAAGTCAGCTATGTCACCGTATAATTTAACTGGGAAATATAAAACTACGGAAGAAATATATGGTGAATGTTTGAAAAGAAAAATCAAATGGGAGGAATTAATTAAATTACCGGAGGAGGATGTTTTATTATGAAATAATCACAGATACAATCACCTTAACCCCTTAATTAAAACGGCTTAAAACGCATTTAAACAAGCCGTTTTTTCTATGCCATTTTGAAAGAAGGTGGTGTATATTAGAAAACCAAAACCAATTAAGGGAACGAAGGTTATTTATGATGGTAAGACGTATAAGAACATAATTTCATTTTCTAGAGGTTATGATTATGGTAGTTTTAGTTTTTTGGATGAAAATGGTTCAGAGTGTTGCGTTTATCTATCGAAAAATAATGACTTCAAGATAATTGAAGAATGACTTAAATCGTCATTTTGGTATTGTTGGACGGAAACTAACAAGACTGAATTCCGTGGACTATACCACGTTAAAAAATGTATTCAAGAAAGGGATGTTTGGATAATGAAAAAAGAGGATTTTTTAAAATTAGGTTTGAATGAGGAACAAGCAACAAAAGCCGCTGAAGCATCAGCCGAAGAGTTGAAAGGATTTATCCCAAAGTCAAGATTTGATGAAGTGAATGAACAAAAGAAAAAACTTGATGATGATATTAAAACACGTGACAAACAACTTGAAGAACTTAAAAAAGTTGATGCCGAAGGTTTGAAAGCACAGATTGAAAAACTTCAAGATGAAAATAAAACCGCAAAAGAAAAATATCAAGCTGAAATAAAACAGATTCAGCTTGATAATGCTGTTGAAAAAGCATTAATTAATGCTAAAGCCAAAAACACAAAAGCGGTTAAGGCTTTACTTGATTTGGAAAAAGCAGAACTTGATGGCGAAACGGTTAAGGGTTTAGACGATCAAATTAAAAAATTAATTGAAGGAGAAAATTCCAAATTCTTGTTTGATGTTAAGACCGATGAAAAATCTAATTTTAAAGGGATCAAACCGGGTGAAAAAACAGATAAATCAGGTGGTGAACAACCGAAGACTTTAGCGGATGCTATTAAGTCACATTTTGAAACGAAAGGATGAATTAAATGCCTGTAACTTTAGCACAAGCTAGGTTAAATGTACAAGACGATTTACAAATGGGGGTCATTGATGAGTTTGCAAAGTCTAGTTTCTTATTTAACAATTTGACTTTTGATGATTGTGTATCTCCTACCGGGGGCGGCGCAACTCTCACTTACGGTTATACTAGACTAATTACCCAACCTACCGCCGCATTTAGGGCAGTAAACCAAGAATACCAAGCTCAAGAGGTCACCAAACAACGATACACCACCGATCTTAAAGTATTTGGTGGAAGTTTCCAAATTGACCGGGTGATCGCTAATATGGGCGGTATCATTAGTGAAGTAACGTTGCAGATGCAACAAAAAATTAAAGCGGCGGCGGCATTGTTTAATGATACGGTAATCAATGGTGATGCTGGGGTAAATGCTGATGTTTTCGATGGACTAGATAAAGCGGTTACTGGGTCATCTACTGAAATGGTTCCGAATGCGGCAATTACTCTAGACACTACCGCGAACATTACTGCAAATTGGCAAGCGTTTTTGGATATTTTGGATGAATTTTTAATGGGATTAGATGGAACACCCGCTTTTATCGGTGGTAACACTAAACTAATTGCCAAGATTCGCGCTGTTGCAAGGCGCGCAGGAATGTATCAGGTCACCAAAAACGATATGGGGCAACAAATTGAACAGTATGGAAACATCCCTTTGGTAGATTTTGGAGCGCAACCAGGAACAAATAATCCTGTTGTACCGATTGATCCGGTTAGTGGTGAAACTTCGCTTTATACTGCTAGATTTGGTCTGGATGGATTCCATGCTGTTTCTATGGCCGGTGTCCCTCCCGTTCAGTCTTGGTTACCAGATTACAAAACCGCTGGAGCTGTCAAGACTGGTGAAGTTGAGATGGTGGCCGCTGTAGTGTTAAAAGCGACTAAAGCAGCTGGAATTCTTCGTAAAATTAAAGTGCAGTAAAGGAGGAAATGAGTTATGGCAAGAATTTACGCCCCAAATCAACACCATAACTGTGATTATGGTGTTGATTTTATCAATGGGGTTGCATCTGTACCTGATGCTGATGTGACAACTATTAATTGGTTTACTCATCATGGTTACTTGGTCGTTCCCGGCACAGATACGTTATCTCCGTGGGATCTGTTACCAGTTGAACAATTAAGAATTTTTGCACCTTTTGCTGGAATTGATTCTACCGGAATGACAAAGGCTCAGTTGGTTATGGCAATTGAAACAGCATTAATTACACTAATGAAAATTGAAATTACTGCTTTCGATGCAATTCCGGACATTGACGGGGGGACAATTGCAGAACCAGTTTTTGCCGATAAAGATGAAGTTATTGCTGCATTGCCGGAGTTTGTAACGGCAACTTTTGCAAATGGATCTAAGGCAACCGTACCCGTCACCGCGTGGGCTGATACTGACACTTACAATAAAGGGACTGCTGGTAAATACACTTTCACCGCAACATTGGGCGCGATTCCGTTACCATTTGCCAACACAGCAGGTGTAACGGCTACCGTTAAAGTTGAGGTGAAAGCGTAATGGCTAAGATCATTGCACCAAACAAAAATTATACTGGGTTATCGGCGGGGGTGATGTTTGTAAACGGGATCGGTGAATGTACCGATCCCCATTTAATTTCTTGGTTCAAGGAGAAAGGTTACCGGGTGGAAGAAAATACTGAACTGGATGAGATGACAGTCAAAGAATTGAAAGAGTATGCTGAAACAAATGAAATAGATTTAGGAAATGCAACTAAAAAAGCGGATATTTTAGCAAAGATTCTTGAAACAGAAGAGGAACCGGAAAAAGAAGGTGATTAAATGCTTGAGGATGTGACCAAACGATTAGAAACTTTTGGTTATACAGTAACAGAAAATGATGAATGGTTAATTGGTTTTATCATTCGGAAAGTAGATAATCACATCAAATTGGAATGTAACATTAAAGAGATTCCACAAGAACTAAATGAAATAATTGTTGACATGGCGGTTGGGGAATTTCTTTTAGAAAAAAAATCTATGGGGGAATTGGCAGGGTTTAATTTAGATGCGGTGGTTAAAAGTATACAAGAAGGAGACACCAATTTAACGTATGCAATCGGCGAAGGCAGTAATACACCGGAACAAAGACTAGACGGTTTAATTGCTTACTTAATGGAATATGGAAAAAATAAATTGGTGTCTTACCGGTGCATCAAATGGTGAATCCTTTACAGTTACTTTGGAAAGGTGTTTGCACTGTTATGATTCAAGAAAAACAACAAGATCCAGTCACAAAGAGAACTGAATTTGTTCCGGTTAC
>CALEGD010000090.1 GCA_937877075.1 uncultured Acholeplasmatales bacterium | reverse complement strand
ATCTCATGACTATACATAACAACGAAATCACTCATGTCAATACTTTCAAATGCCACATCAATGACGAATCCTTTAGATATGAGCAAATTATGAACATCCTGCATCTTATTAATTTTAAAAACAATATCCAAGTCACTGAACTCTCTTACCCTATCACCAGAATATACTTTTTTCCAATTTCAAAGCCCTTAACAATAATAAAATCGTTAATATCTAAGTGTTTTTGAAGTTCAAACAGTTCAGTTTTAATATCATTCAACTTAATATTAATTTTATGACAAAGGACTTTGTATTTTGCTTTTATGTTAAGGCAATCAATAAATTTTTCTAAAATACAAAAAAAAAGCACTACTTTATGTTTAATCGATAAAACTAAAAATTTTTTCCAATCAATGCTATCATAATCAAATGATGCAGCATCTTCAATGTTAAGATAGAGAACGGCAATTGAACCAAAAGTTTTTCTTCATTCATTCCCTTTCCTTGTCACTCGATAAGTGAAAACCCTTTCACTATCAACAATATAATAAAAAATGATTTATGTCAAGTTTTTTTGCATATTTCTACAATATCTCTGGAAATCGTTGTTGGTTTTTCAACTTATGATAATTTTTCAACAAAAGCTTTTATCTAAATTCCTTATCATCATAAAAAATTACTAAAAAAGAGGAAAATAAAAGAAGTAATTCGGATCATGTTTCAATAAAAATAGATAAATGTACCGATATTTTGTGGTATGTATTTGATTTTCATATTTCTACCACGGATAAAAATTTTTCTCCTAATTTTTCTTATCATTATTTTCTTGGTTTTTCTCGGTAAAATAGGTTCTAAAAGCATAATAAAGTGAAATCAAAACTTCCATCGGTAAAGCATCATTAAGTGCTGAAAGAAAACCATCGTCTTCTTTTTCCGAATTATTTCCTTTCGAATTATCTCCCCTCGAATTATCTCCTATAAAGAAATTATAAAAAAGGACCAGTAAATATAAGAAAAAAATATCTATTATAAAATCAAAGGCAATTCTTGAATAATCCACATCTTTTCCGAGTAACTCATCAAAGGCAGCATAAAGACCATAATAAAGTCCGGTACTAAAAACTACATTTTGAAAATCGTTGAATTTGCCTTCAAAAAAGCCTGAAGCTCCGCCTTGGATAATTGAAACCAAATAATCTTCCGGAGTATTATTATCTTTAAGAATATCTTTTTCTTGTTTTAAGATATTGGTAAAGACATTTTCGATATATTCGCTGGTAAATCCTGCTACAATTTCGGCTGATATCGCCGGGATTTTTTTCTCAAAGCAATTCTCTTGATTATTCTCTTCCTGTTTTTCCTTTTTATTCTTTTCTTGCATCATCGGTTCTTTTCCCATACATTATATTATTCTCATGATTAATAAAAGGGGACTAAAGACGATTCTAACTATTTCAAACCTTAAAATTATCTTAACTTTTCAATTTTTCTGTGTTATAATTATTAAAAATCTAGAAAAAGAGGAAAGATATGAAAAATATTAAACGCACTAAGAAATTTCTTTCAATTTTGTTTCTATTAACTTTACTGATAGGGTTCATCCTTCTTCTCTATGAATTCCGAAATGTTATTATAGAAGCAATCGATATCGGTTCTTGGGACCCGATTACTAGTAAGTTTTCGGAATATGGTTTTTGGGGAATCTTCTTTATATCTCTGACCCAAGGAATAACCATTTTAATGACTGTTTTTCCGGGAAGTCCGATCCAAATTATTGCCGGATTTCTGGCCTGCATTATCGGCATTTTTGTTGGAAATCTGGCGATTTATCTCTTAACTAGAAAAGCCGGTTCCAAAGCAGGGTCTTTCTATGAAAATAAAGAACTCAGCGAAATCGAATCTGTCGCCGCAAAACGTGGTCAAAAATTCTTTGCTTGGTTCATCATTTTCTTATATTTAATTCCCGTCTTCCCCTATGGCTTGATTGCCTTTACAGCTTCAAAATCAAAAATGCGTTATCCAAAATATTTCCTACTTACAACTATCGGTTCCATCCCCTCAACAATCGTCAATATTGCGATGGGTAAACTGTTGAAGGAATCTAGTTATGTAACCACCATCATTATTATTGTAGTTTTCGTCTTACTCACCGTACTTGTAACGAGATATCATCAACGAATTATCAATTACCTGACAAATAGGCCGATTAAAGATATGGTTTATTTTCAAGCTAGTGTCCGCAAGCCCGCGGCTTTTATCTATTCTTTCTTTTACCATATTATTAAAACCTTTCTATTTAAGAAAGCAAAAGTTAAATATTATTTAAACGACATTGATAAAATTGAAGGGCCCTATCTTTTAGTCTTTAATCATCCTTCAAAATTTGATTTTGCTTATACATTCATACCTTTATATCCGAAAAAAGTAAACTCCATTGTTGCTTATTATTATTTCTGTAATTATAAGCTTGGACGTCTCTTACATCGTCTCGGTAGTTTTCCGAAATTCCTCTATCATCCCGATATTTCTTCAATCAAAAATATCAAACGCGTCATCCGTAATAAAGGAATTCTGGGGATTGCTCCGGAAGGAAGGCTTAGTGCCTATGGGTGTTTAGAAAGTCTCGCACCAGCTACCGAAAAACTTGTAAAACACTTGGAAGTACCGGTTGTATTAGCGAAAATTAACGGCGCTTATCTGACATTTCCAAAATGGGCAAAAAATATTCGTCGCGGTCTTATAGAAGTGGAATATGAACAAATTCTCACACCGGAAGAAATTAAAGACATGACTGCCGAAGAAATTAACGATGTACTCTATCAAAAACTTGATTATGATGATTTTAAATGGCAAGAAAGTAAACGCATTGCCTACAAAGGGAAGAGGTTTGCGGAAGGATTAGAACATCTTCTCTATATCTGCCCGGTTTGTCATAAGGAATATACTATTCAGACAAGTTCAGATATGATTCATTGTAATGCTTGCGGGGCCGATATTCGCCTTAATCCTTATTATGACTTTGAGTCCGATCATCCCGATATTCCGAAGAATATCCGTGACTGGTATCTATTTCAAAAAGAATTTGAACGCAAAAATGTTCAAAAAGATAATTATCTGCTTGAAAGTAAAGTCACTTTAAAATTTCCTGATTCTTCCGGAAAGGGTTTTTCAAAAGTCGGTGACGGTGTAGTTGTTATGACAAAAAAAGGAGTCAGTTATACCGGAACTATTAAGGACGAGTTCAAAACTGTTCATTTCAAAATTGAAAATATTCCGGCAATTTTATTCGGACCCAATGAAGATTTTGAAATCTATCATGATAATACGCTTTATTATTTTATTCCGGAAAATATCCGTGAATGTGTTAAATGGTCAGTTGTTGGCGAAGCAATGTATAATAAATATTTGGAAGAAAATCAATAATTATGGAAAAAGAAAAAATCTTAAAAATAAATAAACGTTCGTTTATTACCGTCTGCTTTATTCTCGTTACCTTTATGATCCTCTCCTATATCTTAACTTTCCTCCTCCAAAAAGGAGAACTTATTTCCGAAGGAGAAGATTTAATCTATCAAACTTTACCCGGACAAGGTTATTCATTTTTTTCTTTTTTAAGTTCACCCTTCCGTTTACTTGCATCAAGCGATGGTCTGAGCGTTATTGTAATCGCAATTTTTATTATGATTCTCGGCGGGGCTTTCAATGTTATGAATGAAACCGGCGGTATTAATTCCATTATCGGTTATCTGATTAATCGTTTTCGAAACAGAAAATACCGTCTTATGTATGTAGTTATTCTCAGTTTCATGCTCTTCGGTGCTCTCTTTGGAATCTTTGAAGAGTCAGTAACTTTATTGCCGATTATTATCCTGCTGGCACTCTCCCTTGGTTGGGACACTTTTACCGGTCTCGGAATGTGTTTACTGGCCGCCGGATTCGGTTTTTCTACCGCTATAACTAATCCCTTTTCAATCGGGCTTGGCAGTGCAAAAATGGGCATCAGTTCCACTCAAAATATTTGGTATCGTTTGGTAATCTTTCTTTTGATGTATATCTTCCTCTGTATCTTTATGAGATTACATGTCCGTAAAATTGAAAAAGATCCGACTTCATCCCCAACTTATGATAGTGATAAAGAAAAACGCGAAAAACTGAATTCAAAAAATCTAGAGTTTTTTGATCAAAAGATTTTAAAAGTATATTCCATCTTCTTTTTGATTGTTTTACTTTTCATCATTCTTTCATCGGTTCTGCCGGCTTTAAGCGGATATTCAATTCCGGTAATCGCAATAACCTTCTTATTCGGAATCTTTATCTGCACTGCCTTCCTTAGAATTCCCTTCTCAAAAGCTTTAAAGATGTTTTGGTCGGGACTAGTTGCTATGAGTCCGGCAATCTTTATGTTGATGCTTGCGGGGTCAATTAAATTTATCTTAGATGATGCGAAAATCATGGCAACTATGATTAATAAGATTGCCTTAATCTTTCAAGGTCAAAGTCCGATTGTCGGGGTCTTATTCATCTATCTATTAGTTCTAGTCATTCAATTCTTTATCGGTTCTGCAAGTGCCAAAGTGATTTTAATCATACCGATTATTTCAGTACTTGCAAAGGAAGTCGGAATCACCCAAAACCTGGCTCTCCTAAGCTTTGTTTTTGCGGATGGATATACTGATTTAATTTATCCGACGAATCCGGTTTTACTGATTGCTCTCGGCATGGCCGGCTTCAGTTATCACAAATGGATTAAAAAGACTTGGTTCATGCAAATAATCATCCTCGCAATTACGGTATTATTTCTAATAATTGGATTTTATATAAACTATTAAAGCAATCGATTGATTGCTTTTTCATTTTAAAAACCAAGAGCAAAAACTCTTGGCTATTTTTATCCTAAAGCTACATCAAGTAACATCATGATAGCGAAACCAACCATAACGGAGAGGGTTCCGACATTGGAATGTGAATCAAGTTGTGCTTCAGGTATCAGTTCTTCTACAACCACATAAATCATCGCCCCCGCAGCAAAAGCTAAAAACCAAGGCATGATTGCCGGTAACCAAGTAGCGAGTAGGATTCCGATAACTGCCGCAATTGGTTCTACAACACCACTTAATGTACCAAGTAAGAAGGCTCTTCCATTTGATATTTTTTCATTTTTTAAAGGAAGTGAGATTGCAGCCCCTTCCGGAAAGTTCTGCAAACCGATTCCGATGGCAAGACCGATCGCAGCGGTTAGTAAAGCCGGATCATTGCTTTTTAAAGCGAGGCCAAAGGAAAGACCGACCGCTAAACCTTCAGGAATATTATGAAGAGTGACCGCTAAAACAAGCATTGTTGTTCTTTTAAGAGAACTTTTTACACCTTCTTTAATATCCGTCATCGGATGAATGTGCGGAAGCAAAAAGTCAATTAATAAAAGAAACAAACCGCCGCCAAGAAATCCGACTACAGCCGGAATAAACCCCGGAATATTTTGTTCTTTCGCACCTTCGATTGCCGGTATTAATAGCGACCACACGGAAGCAGCAATCATTATTCCCGCAGCAAAACCTAAAAAAATCCGATTAAGGTTTTTCGAAATCTTATCACGGAAAAAGAAAACTAAAGCAGCCCCTAAGGTTGTCATGACAAAGATGAAGGCAATCCCTATCCCAGCAATCAATTTTGTATTATCCAGTATTGATAAGTATAAATTCATAAATCCTCCATTTCTTTGGAAATATTATATCATAAAAAATTGTAAAAGTAAGGAGAACGATGCAGAACAAAGTGAAAAATAAAATTCGCTCTTTTGAGATTAATTATGTATATTAAACTACTTTAATCTTATTAGTGTGGCCTCAACACTAGACTGGACAAAAAAGTATTACTTTTTTATCCAGTTTACTTTTCTTTAGTATATTTAATGTTGCATTTAGATCTGCATTATACTACCACTAGAGGTTTTATATAAACCTCCTTTTACCGCGGAATTTGTGAATCCCACGATCTTTGTAAATAGGTATCTCATCATTATCAAAGAATGATGCTGGGGATATGATTCTTCTTGGATTATCATCTTTATGTTTTTTGCACAGCTAATAATCAAATTCAATAAAACACTTTTTTACTGCGCTCAAATTTAGAAGTTATCTACACATATCTTATAAATAAAAAAAAAGCCAATTGAATCAGACTAAGTCTAAACAAGATTGGCTTTTTTATTTGTTTTGAGCTGTTTTAAATTTTTATTTATTTATAGCCCCTTTAAGCAAAATTAGCCAGTAAATCTTTAAAATTGAAAGAACCTTTTATTAAGGCCAGCAAAGGGTTACTTTCATAGAAGAATTTTCCGATCCCGAAACCTTCGCTTTCCAGTCTCAAATCCGCAATCAGAAAATTATTCAAACCGGGTATGATACCACTTAAAACAGAGAGTAAAAGCATAATTAGCGAAACCATTACCGCTCCTTTTAAAAGCCCTAAAACACCGCCAAGCAATTTATTTACCACTCCGAGAACGCCGTCATCAAAAATGGAATTCAAGAATTTAAAAATAATTTTCAGTAAAATAATCAAAATGATAAAAAGAAGAATAAAAGCGATAACAGAAAGAATGACGCTTCCGAGGGTTGGAGCGAGTGCCTCAGCCAAAGTTATATCGCCCTCAGCTCCGGTCATATGAAAGCCTCCGGTAATTGCACTTGCGATAAATTTCGGTAATCCCAGTTCGGAGATTGCCTCCGCTAGTTGTTCATCAACCCGATTATAATCAACTAGTTGGTTAAAAGTATCGCCTTTAGTGGCAATCCAATCGGCTACTTTATTATTTATCGAAGCGGAAATCTCAGTTTTAGAAAGTAAAGCGGAAAAAGGTTTGATTAAAAGAAAGGATCCTATCAATCCGAGAAGCCAATTAGCAACGGACAGAACCTGCTTCATAAATCCCTTTGCAAAGCCGATTAAAGTGAATAATAAAATAATGATAATAATTGCAAGATCAATTTTACCCATAACTACTCCTTACTATTTCGTTTAATAATATAAATGATATATTTGCTGACCAGATTTGGATATTCATGATTATGATAATTTCTAACCAACATGATAATTAAAAAAATTGCAAGCGCATAGAACGCAATGCCCAGAAAATGAAAGAGAATCTCTAAAATAACATCGACTGCTATAATGAAGATAATTCCAACCAAGTATTTCCAAAAATTATAACGTAAAAAACTCTTCTTGTCAACCGACTTAATTAACTGGATGGTCGGAAAAACAATCAAAGTGATGCCAATAAAGATTCTTACCAGATAATCTGGATAAAGAATAATCAGAACGGCAAGCGATAAAAGGACGATTCCATAAATAAAATATCCGACCGCTCTATCAAGAAAAGTATCGTTCTTGAGGTATTCTTGATAACGAAAGGAAAAAACAATTACGGTAATGCCCATCAAGAGAAGGTAAGCGGCAGCTAAATATGAAAACATCCGAATAAAGTTTTCTCCCGAAAGCAATAAGCAAAATGTTCCAAGCACAATCAAGGCGAGTATTAAAATCAGGCTTTGATAATTTATTTTTAAATATCTATACATTTAACCCTCCGTCCTTAAAACAAATCCTCAATTTCTTCTCTTTCATCCTCTGTTTTCAGTTTCTGATAAATATCAATTTTACTGCTTCCCTCCAGAAAACATAGTTCTAAAAACATATAAAGACAAAGGGAAGTGGAAAGAATAATTTGAAACAATGAGTTAACCCCATAGTTTATAAAGAGAAAGATTAAGACTAAGATGATGACAAGGAGTAGAAAAAATGATTTATAAAAGAGATTACGATCACGATTCCAAAATGAAAATAGGAAAGTTAATAAAGTTAAAATAATCGCAACCGTCGTCACATATGCCAGTAAATTATGAGTTTCCGAAGCAATCGGGAACATAGTCGGTGCAAAAGGGAGAAAAACTGTAATTAATAAAGACAAACAAGACAAACTTAGAAATACTTTCAAAATCGGGATTTTAGTATCGCTTAGATAAATCATGTAATCGATAATTGAAAAATAAAAGAATGAACTTAATATTCCCCAAAGAATCAGATTTTCAATCGCACCGTAACGGGCACCGATTTGAGAGAATGTTACTAAAATCAAATCCCCTTTTGGTCCGTTTAAAGAAAAGCAATAACTATAAAAGGGAATTATTACTAACCCGATTATGCCAAAAGTTATTTTCTTGATTTTATGTTTTTTTAGACCATCCAATTTAAATCACCTTTTTTAATTCAATATAAACAGAACTACTTCATATTATTCAGGAAGTTTTTCTTTAAATAATCCAGCAATTCCGTTTTCTCATTTTCCAATGAGCCTTCAATTACTAAATCTAAGAGTTTATCAAGGAGGATACGAATCTTAACCCCTTCTTCAAAACCAAGTTTCAATAAATCGCGTCCGGAAACCGCTAAATCTTTTAAACGATAGCATTTATGAAGATCAACTTTATTTAAAATTTCCAGCACTTCTTTTAAATTACTATCATCTTTCTTTAAAGCAAAAGATAAAGCAATTTGAAATTTTGCCAACATCTTAAGATCATTAAGATCGTAGTTTTTTAATAATTTTCCAATTTCTTTCATATCCGGTTTTAAAATCAAAGTTTCATTTTCTAAAAGAAACACCACCCCAGCTATCTGATTTTTGGAATACTTCAATCTCTTTAAGATCTCTGAGGCAACCTCTGCCGGTATAGTATATAAAAAGGCCGCAAGTTTCGTTGGTAAATTATCAACCTTTTCTAAAACATTTAGATTAAAATCAAGATCACTAAGCAGTTCCGGAATAAACACTTTAAAAACATGCGAATATTCGCGGATGACCCTAATGGCAGCTTGACCAAGTAAGAGCTTCGATAATTCAAGATTAATCCTTTCGGAAGAAACCATTCTTAATAATTCCGCCTCTTCGAAAATTGCTTTTCGGGTAATCTCCTCAATCTTAAAATCTAAGATTGCAGCAAAACGAAGCGCCCGAAGAATTCGAAGCGGATCTTCACTAAACCGTTCTTTCGGATCTCCGATTGCACGGATTATTTTTTTATTTAAATCTTTAATGCCATCGACATGGTCGATTAATATCCGGTTAAAGCAGATGGCATTAATAGTAAAGTCCCGTCTTTTAAGATCTTCTTCTAGACTTGTTTCAAAAACTACTTCTTTCGGATGTCGAAAATCTTCATAATCTTTTTCGCTTCGGTAGGTTGTAATATCAACTTGACGCGAATTAATAAAAACAGTAACCGTACCATGTTTTATTCCGATATCTAAGGTATGGTAACGATGAAACACTTTCTTAATTTCTTCGGGACGAGCATTTGTAGAGATGTCATAATCATTGGGTGTTTTTCCTAAAAGATAGTCACGGACAGCCCCGCCGACGACAACGGCTTCATAACCGCTGTTTTCCAAAAATTTAAGAATCAAAGATATTGTTTTAGGTAAGATCATCATATCACGTCCCTAACTATTTTATCATATTTTCACTTGATAATAAAGAAATATCATTTCTTGTTTAAATTTACTTTTTATGCTTGTTATAGTATAATAAGTAAAATATCTTATCCAGAAAGAAGAATAATAAAAAAGGCGGTGAAATTATGAAAGAATTAAAACTTGAAATTATTGAAATAATTGCAAATGAAAATGATTTAAAAATCCTCCGGGAAAAGCTTCAAACTTTTCATCCCTACGATATTGCTAGTATCTTAGAACAAGTAAATTTTGAAGAACGAGCAAAACTTTATGCAGGTTTAAATGACCAAGAACTGGCCGATATCTTTTCCTATTTGGAAATGGAAGAATCAGCTGAACTTTTTCTAGAACTAGACATTAGTAAAGGTGTCAATGTTCTTGAAAAAATGGAAGTGGATGACGCAGTCGACTTGCTTCAAGAAATAAATACTGATGAAGCAAAAAACTACCTATCACTGATAAGCAGCGAAACAAGAGAAGATATTAGTTATCTATCCCGCCAACAAAAAGCTTCGGTCGGATCTATCATGACCACCAATTATATTGAAATCGCCTGTGACAGCGATATTAAAGAAGCAATGAAAATCTTGGTCCACAATGCTGATGAAACCGAAGTAATCGACCCCCTCTATGTAACGGAAGCGGGGCGTTTAGTCGGTGTTGTTGATTTAAAAACCTTAATAATTGCCAGAAGTCCGATGCAAGTCCGGGAAATTATGAAAACCAATTTTATATATGTAGACATGGACGAGGAAATCGAAGATGCCGCCGGAATAATCAGAGATTATGGTTTATCGGCTTTACCGGTACTCGATCGCGGTAAACTAGTCGGCATCATCACAATTGACGATGCAATCGATGTTATTGAAGATGAGGTTAGCTATCATTACGGTAATTTAGCCGGAGTTACAAGCGATATTGACGAGGAAGTAAATATATTTGCTTCTTTAAAAAAAAGACTCCCTTGGTCGATCGGACTAGTAATCCTTAGTTTTTTAACCTCAACGGTTATCGGGAGTTTCGAGGACATCATTCAAAAAACAACAATCCTTATTTTCTTCCAATCTTTAATTTTAGACATGGTCGGAAATATAGGGACTCAATCATTAGCCGTTACCATCCGAGGTTTAAGCCGTGGTGAACTAGATAATAACCAAGAGTTAAAAGAAAATCTCTTGCGAGAATTTCGAATAAGTTTAATTAACAGTGTACTTCTTGCAATTTTGACTTTTTTGGTTGTCGTTATTTTTTTGTTTTTCACCAATTACCAAGGAAATATTTGGGTGATAGGTATTGTTCTCTCAATATCGATGTTTATGGCCTTAAACGCTGCCGCTTTAATTGGCGTCATCATTCCAATACTTTTTGAAAAGATTGGAATTGATCCCGCAGTAGCTTCAGGCCCCTTTATTACAACTATAAGCGATATTTTCTCCGTCCTTATTTATTATGGACTGGCTACACTTTTAGTTAATTTATTTTAGGAGGTGCAAAATGAATGAAAAGAAACTTCACGAAGAAATTATTGAAATTATTAGAACAGTAAATGTTGAAGAACTAGCTTCTGCACTAAATGACTTTCATCCATATGATCTTGCTTTAGCGCTTCCAAAACTGGAAACAGCTGAAAGAGACAAAGTTTTATCCCTTCTCGATGAAGATTATTTAGCGGAAATATTCTCCTATTTAGATGAAAATGATTCACGTGTTATCCTTCAAGAAAGTGATTCTTCAAAGATTGCTGCCATCATCAATGAAATGGAACCTGATGATGCTCATTTTATTCTTTCAAACATCGAAAACGAAGAAGCAAAAAACATTATTGAACTTCTGGATGAAGAAACAAAAAGCGACCTGGAAATCTTATATAAATACGAAGAAGGAAAAGCCGGTTCAATTATGAACACAAATTTCATTAGTATTAAAAGCGGAAAAGACGTCAAGGATCTAATGCGTTTAATTATCAAAGAAGCGCCAGAAGCCGAGACCATTAATACCTCATTTGTTATTAATAATGAAGGTCGTTTACTTGGAACCCTAGATTTGAAAAAAGTCATCGTCGCTAGGTCTCCAAAACTTGTAGATGAAATTATGAATATTAATTTCTCTGCGGTTGAGGTCAATGATGAGATTGAAGTGGTCACCAAGAAAATCAGTGATTATGATATCTACGATATGCCGGTTCTTGAAAATGGCATCTTGAGAGGAATCATCACCATGGATGATGCTTTAAGTACCATTACCGAAGAAGCCGAAGAAGATTATGCGAAACTGGCGGGGCTTTCTGATACCGAAAAAATCGATGAATCCCTTCACCAATCAATTAGAAAACGACTCCCGATTCTTTCTTTGCTTCTTGTTCTTGATATCTTTGTTGCGATTATCATTTCCGCCTATGATTATCTCTTTACCATTCCTGCCCTAGCTGTTATTACCATCTTTCAACCCGTAATTTTAGGTATAGCAGGAAATACCGGCATCCAATCACTCGGAATTACAATTAGAAAAATTTCCCTCTCTCAGCTTGATAAAAAGCCTCAAATTTATAAGCATATTCTAAAAGAACTAACCATCGGATTACTCAGCAGTTTTATTATCGGTATTCTGGTTTTCGTTTTTAGTTCAGGATATCTCTATCTAAATGGAGAAAAAGAACTTTTCTTAGACATCGGACTGGTTGTTGCTCTCTCGGTCGGTTTCGGGCTGATAATATCAAATCTTTTTGGTTCTATAACCCCGGTTCTTCTTTATAAAATGAATTTGGACCCTGCCGTCATTTCCGGTCCCTTCATTACAACCATCCTTGATATCTTGGCGGTCCTTCTCTATTTCAGTTTAACTTCAATTCTAATTTTTCAAAAGATAACTTAATTCTAAAGATCAAAAGCTAAGATTAAAAACCTTAGCTTTCTGTTTTAATATCTAGTAAACCTCTTCTCTTTATACATCCTTTCCTTCTTCTTTTCGGTTATAAAAAGAATAACAGCTACCAAAATAATAACAACTATCGGCGCTACGAAAACTAAAATCATGATGATGAAAAGAAAATCAATAAAGCCGCTTCTTCGGAGTTGGGGATTCGGATCACTAGAGAAGGAAAATTGCAATACGTCCCGCAGAACAGTTGGAGAAAAACTTTCATAATGATCCCCCGCTTCAATAAGATTATAATCATCGTAAATAAGATGTGGAGCAAATTTCGGGGGATAAATATTAATTTTTAAATTTTCATAACTAGACCACGATTCACTAGTATAAAAAAAGTATCTGAATTTATATAAATCGGGTTCATAATTAGTATCATTAGCTCCGAACATTTGATAATTTAGTTCTAAATTATTTTCTACTTCATTACCGAGGATTTCCGCTTCAAAAATGTAGAGGAAGGTTCTTCGTTCCATCCTTACCAAACTCCAATAATTTAGCAAAGGAGAGTCTGAGTCAAGAAAGCTCTTTATATTGTGTTTCATTATCTGATTAAATAGATTTTCATTATTATCGTCTTTTAGATAATCATTAAAATACTGTTTAAGAGTTATTTCTTCTTTTTCAAAAGCGACCCCTGATACTGAAGCTTCTGGATTTACCTTTTCGCCGATGACAAAAAAACTGTATTCTTTATCTGGATCTCCCCCCCAAAGTGTTAAGAAAATTTCACCATCGCTATGATAAAAATTATTTTCTGAAATAATTTTCGAATTATTGGTATTTTTTATGGATACATTGAATTGACTTTTTATGGGCTCGTAATTTATCGTATAAAGAGTACCGGTTATATCTGCGGGAAAATTATAATCTAACGGGGTTGCGCTTTCCATTTGTTCTTTAAAATCTTCCCAATTATACAGCCAGAGATCACCAATATAAAATTTTGGGACAATCGCTTTATCATTTAAAATTATTTCATCGAGTCTAAATTTCATCACTTCATCCGGCGTTCCAACAATAGGAAGAGCAATCTTCACGGTTTTTGTATCACTAGATTTATTCAACTTATATTCAGCATGAACGCTAGCTTTAGGAAAAGGTGTTTCTTCAGATTCGCGCAAATCAATTGTGATCATTTCTTCAATAATGCTGACATCATTGTTCGATTCAATTATTAACTCATAATTATCTAAATGTTCGGGATCACGAAGGGGCGGAGTAGCTTTTACAATCACAATACTCCCCAAAAAAATAATTAATACAAATATTAAAAATTTTTTCATATTTCACCTCAGCTTTTATTGCTTTAATTCTACCATATAATATGCATAAAGTAAAAATATTAATAACTCAGTTTAGTTATGAAAAATGATATTTTATCATCTTTTTCCTTTTCCAATTGATTTATATAGACTTGGAAGGAACCCACAGAAAAAAAGTTAAAAATATACTTGCATTTAAATGGCGAATTTGTTATAATATTAAATGTCTGCAGGTATAGTATAAAGGCTATTATGTGGCCTTGCCATGGCTAAGATGCGGGTTCGATTCCCGTTACCTGCTCCAAATGAAATTTAACAAAGAAACTCTTATTAAAGGGTTTCTTTTTTATCTGTATATTATTTTTATGCTTTTAAACAAATGTGTGTCTTGGTTTTACGATAGTAGGCAGTGTGTCTACGAGTGAGAATAAACTAACTTTTTTGGTAAAAGTGAAGCCTTTAATTTTCGCACTCATTTTCCGTACCATTTTTTTAAGTTTACTTAGTCAGATTTTCTAAACCTGTTTTATTTAAACAATTTAATGGTAATTTGAAGGGCTAATAAAATCTTAATGAATGGAGAAAAATGTATGATTAACATATCAGAAAATAATAAATATAAATGTCCTGTTGTGGTTTTTATACATTAGAGAATATAGGAGAATATGATATTTTTCCTGTATACTTTTGGGAAGATGATCCTATTCAAAAAGAAGGTCATAACTATTTAACTATATTACATTTTGTTCATGCGAAAAAGAAATGCTACAACATTATAGGCAACCAAGGGAAGATGAAATCAATGGCCTTGATTATTAATGCTCGTTAAATTCCAATTTGTATTCTCCACTCTTCGTTAAGAACTAAGAAAATTGGAGAAATTATTATGACGGAAAGTCAAAAAGTAAGAATAGAAACTGTGATATTTATGCGTGGAAAATATATGCTTGATGAAGTTGGAGACGAAAAAAATGAACTAAAATTTAGGCAAGGTAAAAAGACAATTTTAACTATATACTTATATGAAGAAAAACTTACATTTCTTATAATCTTTGGTCAAGTAGAACGAGAAAAGTTTTTAGAAATCAAAAGTGAGTTATCAAAGTATATCCAGGATTACTACGATAATTCTAAAACCTATCATGACGGTAAATTGATGTTTATAGATGTTGTTGATCTTAAAGTTCTAGAAGAAGTAAAAAGGTTGATTCAAATTAAGAAAAAGTCTAACCGTAAACCATTTCCTAATAAAAATGCTTTTTATTCTTTATGTGGCCATAGATGTGCTTTATGTATACATTACACTGGGGATGCAATTAGTAAAGATTTTAGAAAAAAATTAGTTAAATATTCAGAAAATGTGTATGGCGTTTATGATTGTTCAATGCGTTGTTCGGGTTGTAATACTGAAGGGTGTCATTGTAATGGCAAAGATATATGTAACCCACTAAAATGTGCATTCCAAAAAGGGCTTACTGCATGTATCGATTGTAATGAATATCCTTGTTTAGAATCAACTGCGGGATATAATGAGTTAGAAGCGAAATGTATTTCAGCAGAAGATGTTAAAATTGGGAAAAATGTTTTAGGATATAAGTCACCACAACTAGGAACACATAAAAACATCTAGAAATTGTCTAATAAGTTCTTCGTTGTTTTAGCAATAATCGGATCAACTTTGTATATTTTAACAACAATATTATTAAGAATTTTTAATAATAGAGAATATGAGAGTAAATTAAATATATATGGTATGATCTATATTTTTATATGCAATATTGCTACAGAGGTATATACTTTTATTAAATCAAAAAAATTAAAATTTTTGTTAATTATATTTAGATAAATAAACAGATATGTTCCAAATTATAGTGGTATATATATTTTAGGGATTTGATAATATAAATCGAGCGATATATTCCGATTTATCGAGACAACTGCTGAGGATCTGTTTTGGTCCATATACAAAACATAAAGATTTATTGGAACATATTCAATGATTCTACAGAAAGAAATAAAAGCACCAGGTTGTTGTAATTTTTAATAGATGCGTAATTTTATCAAAATTAGTTGTCAAGGGCATTGAAATTAATCTCTAAATATATAGTAAAAGAGCAGTTTAAATCCTGCTCTTTTTTGTTTTGAAAAAGAATTGTTGTGCATTGGATATTATTCTTTTTCCTGATCTTCGCCATTTTTAAGACTAATGAAAATGACTCTTTCGCCGACTACTTCGACCGTTTTTACCTTGACGCTTTCAATCTCCATGGTTCTGGTTGCAAGTCTTGCTTTTACTGCCACAGTTGAGCCTTTCTTGCAATGTTGGCTCGTCATTTCCGCTACCACTTGCCACAATTGGACGGGAATAAAATCTGTATCATATTCTTGGGTCTCTTGATTCCGAAAAGGTCTTTGACAGGCAAGTACCATCCTACAAGTTTTAAGTCCGCTTTCCAGAGTTACAACCTTTAAATCTTCAACCGTTCTCCCGATAAGTATTACATTATTCAACATCCACTAATCATGTTCGTCAACATCTCCTTTCCTTTTATTACCGGCAAAGTCATTATACTATAATAACAGAAAAGATAAAAACTCCCAATTTTGAAAATTAGGGAGTTTTTCAATCAATATTTCTTTAATTTTGGAAAGAAAAATAATATTTTTATTTTATTCGATTTGAAAAAATAAGTTTTAAAGGAATTGTTGGAAAAGCTAAAAATGAAAAAATTTTAAATATTTTATTTCATCAGATTTTCGAAAAGAGAGTTTTCTTAGGTAAAATCGTATAATCGGAGATAGAATCAGCTTGAAAATACTTTTCAAGTTGTTTTAGATCATTGATCTGAAGTTTAGAAAAGAGTTCAATGGCATCAAAAAGATCCGATTCTTTAAAGGCATATTCAAGATAGCTATAACCGATGAAATCAAGATTGTTTAAGGCTCTGAGGAAATTACCGAGAACGGATTTTTTAAAACGATTAAAGACTTCTTCTTCTAGATTTATTTTGTTTAGGGAAAGTAGTTTTTCTCTGATATAGTTAATAAAGAGTTTCGGCTTATTGGTATTAGCTTGAATTTTAATAAAACCACAGAACCCATCGGTGTAAACATCATAATAAATGCTGCCGTTAATTAGTTCTAAATCAATCATCTCTTGATAAGCATCGGTCGTCGGGCCGATTGTTGCTTCCAGGAGAATTTTCATTTTTAATTCCATCATCATTGGTTCATTCTTTTGATATTTTTCAAAAGGAAGTTTTACGCCCACCGCAACTTTCGGCATAGAAATATCCATCTTTGCATAACCGGTAGATTTATTAATGATTTCATCTTCAATTGGAATACTCTTTCTTAAATCCAGTGTTTTCTTAAATTGTTTTTTATTTTGATTATTTTGGATTAATTGCAAGAGTGAATGAACGGAATCTATTTTCGTTCCCATTATTAAGTCAGTATCGCCGATGATAATCAAGGTCATATTTGAAGGGTGATAGAAGGTTTCATAACATTTATTCAAATAATCCGGAGTAATTTTCATAATAGATTCCAAAGTTCCGCCGACATCATAGCGAAGCGGATAAGCCCTAAAGAGATTATTCATTAATCCTAAATGCAGAGCATCAACCGGATCGTCCAGATACATCTTTAATTCTTGGGCAATAATACCTTGTTCTTTCAAAACACTTTCTTCAGTAAAATAAGGTGTCTGAACAAAATCTAAAAGTAATTCAATACCTTCCTGGATTCTTGAAGTACCGGTAAAAAAATAGGCGGTCATCAGATAATTGGTTGCGGCGTTCGATTCTAGTCCCAACTTGGCAAATAGATCGGAAGCGTCGTCTCCGTCTGGCATTTCAAACATTTTATGTTCCAGAAAGTGAGAGATTCCGAGAGGGACATCAAGGTATTCTTTTTCACCATAGGGTACAAAGCGGTTAATTAGGGACCCATATTTTGTCCCGAAAATAGCAAAAGTTTTCTTATACCCCGGTTTTGGGACAACAACTACTTTTAGGCCGTTTTCCAAAATTTTAATATATACTTTCTCATTTAATACTTCGTAATTTTTAATCATCTTGATCCTCACT
>CALEGD010000089.1 GCA_937877075.1 uncultured Acholeplasmatales bacterium | reverse complement strand
AAGGTGGTGGAATAAGGGGATTTTATACTGCAGGTGTCTTCGAAGCTTTTATGGAAAAGGGAATTATGTTTCCATATATTATTGGTGTTTCAGCTGGTGCCGCAAACGCAATTTCTTATATATCCGGACAACCAAACCGAAATAGGCAGGTAGTAGAAAATTATGTCGGCAAAAAGCGATATGTCAGTAAAAGAAATTTAATAATGCATTGTTCTATGTTTAATATGAAATATGTTTTTGATACAATCCCGAATAAACACATAATGCTTGACTGGGAAAATTTTAATCATACAAATATCCGGTTTTTAACCGGTGCGGATGGAAAAACAAAATGGTTTGAAAAGCAGGATATTACCCCTTCCTTGGAAGCGACGATTGCTTCTTGTTCGATTCCTATTGTTTCCCGTATAGTAAAATATAAAGGTTTACATTTATTAGATGGTGGAGTAAGTGACCCAATCCCTATCGAAAAATCAATCCGGGATGGAAATCAATTTCATGTTATTATATTAACTAGAAATGAAGGATATCAGAAAGAAGCTTTTAAATATAAAAAACTATTGAAATTATTTTACCGAGAACATCCTGCAGTTTTAAATCGTCATAATATCTATCAAAGGCAGCTTGCACTTTGTGAAAAACTTGAACGAGAAGGAAAGGCCTTCATTATTAGACCAAAACAACCACTAAAGGTGGGAAGGACGGGATCGGATGTTCCCGCTGTTTTGGAATTATACGAGGAAGGTCATGAAGAAGGAAAAAAAATTACTGAGCAATTATTATCAATATTATAAATGACATAGCAACCTCTTAATTTTTTTGCATATAATATAATAACGTAAATAAATTAAGGGGTAACTATGAATTCAGTCGCTTCTTTTGGTAAGCTGACTTTTGAAATTATATCTTCCAGAACGAACCGCCCGATTGGAGATGCAAAAATCAGCATTTCAGATACCGCTACACCAGAAAATATTATTGAAGAAGTAACGACAAACTCTCTTGGGCAAATTGAGCCGATAGATCTTCCAGCACCACCTTTAGATTACAGTCTTGAGCCGTCTACTGAAAGACCATATTCTGTATATAAACTTACTATTACTGCGGAAGGTTTTGAACCAATTGTTATAAATGGAGCAGAAATTCTACCTACTCAAACAGCTGTTCAAAAAGCATCTTTATTACCAGTCGCTACAGGAGAAGCTAATTCGGCAGAGTTATTTGTAATTCCTGACCACACTTTATATGGTGAATACCCTCCAAAAATAGCTGAAGATGAAATAAAACCTTTAGATACATCAGGTGAAATTGTACTTAGTGAAGTAGTGATTCCTGAATATGTCGTTGTACATGACGGGCCACCAACGGATCAAAGTGCTAATAACTACTATGTCCTTTATCGGGATTATATAAAAAATGTAGCAAGCAGTGAAATATATGCAACTTGGCCGGAATCTACCTTGTTTGCTAATATTTTGGCAATACAGTCCTTTACATTAAATCGTGTGTTTACAGAATGGTATCGGAATTAACGGTCATTCATGGTTGCCGAACCCTTACAATTAATGAATTAATTATTCGAATTGAAAATAAAAAAACATACACTCTTGAATACCAATAATTTGATTAATATCTTCTAAAACCTATTTAAGAAAGTAATCAGAACCATTAATACACATACTATTTCTCTCTTTAATAATAAATTTCTGTAGAATATTTCTATAAGGCTGTATATCCGATTGTTCCATTAAGAATTTCTCTATATGATATAATGTTTCCCCATGTTGTAATTCACTATAGATAAAAGCCTTTACACTTCTGATGCCTATATTAGTGACAGAAATTACGGGTGAACTTTTATGTTCTATTGCTAAGTATTCATTTATTGGCATATCATAATAAACTGACTCATCTCTCGCCTTATAAATATACTCCGGCTCTTTTGAAAATTCTCCATTATCTGATTCATGGTCTCTTATAATGTAAATACTTTCTATATCTATTTCTATCTTGTTTTTTATAAACTCATAAATAACATTTTCCCAATTGAAACCAACACTACTTATCCTAAACCATAAACCTTTATTACCAGTTATACTATTATACTGACCACCAAATCTAACACGACAAAATTGCTGATTTAAAGAATTTTTTATGTTAGTTTGGATGTTTTGTAAATCACCTTTTACTTTATCAATGAAGCTATACATGGAATCAATATCAAAATAATTATTTAACTCCTTATGTATCTCCATATATTCATTTAAAGTAAGCGGATATAAGAAACTATACGGTAAGTTACTTAACCGATTTATAATCGTCTCTTCTATTTGATTATTATTGAAGTCATATTTTATATCATTTTCAATTAATAAAACCATCCAAGCATCCATTACATACTTAGCTAAATCCGAATCTTTTGATTTTGTACTAAGTAAGAAAGCAGCCGCTTCCGCTTCTGAACTTAAATCATCATCTTGCATTGCATATATATGATGTATAAGCGGAAAAACTTTTTCATCTTGTCTTAACATCCATG
>CALEGD010000088.1 GCA_937877075.1 uncultured Acholeplasmatales bacterium | reverse complement strand
GTGGAAATGGCCCAGTGATTATTTTGAATAATCACGACCATCGGCGCATTTAAAATGGTTCCGAAATTTAGGCCTTCATGAAACTCGCCGTGGCTAGTACCGCCGTCACCAATAAATGTCAGGACCACTTCATCGGTTTTTTTCATTTTCCTAGCATAGGCTAGGCCTGCCGCCTGGGAGATTTGGGTACCGATAATAATATTTACCGGAAGGGCCCGGACATCATCGGGGAATCTACTCCCCTCCTCATTGCCATACCAATAGAGATAAGCTTGTTCTAAACTAACTCCATGATAAAGCTGAGCATTAAATTCCCGAAAACCGGGAACAAGCCAATCGGTTTTTCTAGTTGCCAACATCGGACCAATTTGAGCTGCTTCCTGACCTTGGTTGGGAGCGAAAGTCAGCATCCTGCCTTGGCGTTGGAATTGGACTGCTTTTAGGTCCGCTACTCTTCCAAGCACCATTTTCCGATAGATTTCCAGAAGTTCCGAATCGGAAAACTGCGGCTCATATTCTTTATTCACGATTTTACCTTCCTGATCAAGAATCCGGAAGATTTTATTCTTTAAAGGATCATATTTTTTAAATATCATGTAAACCTCCTATTCTTCATGATTAATTTTATTATATCCTAGTGTTTGCTTACCTTCAAATCATATGCATTCCTTCTTTTTTGGGAAGTGCATATTAATTGCAAAGAATATATGAATATCTTATAATTAAACCGTACAAAATAAATATATACTTTAGGAGGAAAAAATGACTAAAAATTTAATTCAATTTTTAAACAAAGAAGTAGCTAATTTTGGATTGCTTTATACAAAACTTCATAATTTCCATTGGTTTGTGAAGGGAAGCATGTTTTACCAATTACATGAAAAGTTCGAAGAACTCTATGATGAGGTAACCGAACATTTTGATGCGATTGCGGAAAGAGTATTGATGTTAGACGCTAGGCCGGCAGCAACTTTGAAAGAATTTCTTGAACTTGCTAGTCTAAAAGAAGCAAGCGGTAATGAAAGTACAATGGAAATGATTGCTTCGGCAGCTGCAGATTTCGAAATCTTAAACAAGGAGTTTTACGAAGGCATTGAGCTTTTCGAAGCAAATGGCGATGATGTTACAGTGGACCTATTAACCGGTATCCGCGCTTCACTTCAAAAACATATTTGGATGTTGAAGGCAATGCTGGCATAAAAGAATGCATCCTTCGGGATGCATCTTTCTTTTTGCCTAGTAAAACCACGGATATTTACCTCGTTTTCGCTTTTCGTTTATGTTCTCGGTTAATAATCGAACTCACTCATCTTTTAAGGTGTGGGAAATTTCGAGGTAATAGTTTGCGAAACCCCATTACAAGAAAGGGCGAAGATAATGGCTAAAACTAATAAATGCCTATTGGTAAATACATCTATTAAAAACGAGTTGGGTTTCCAACTCATTTTTAATCCAATCATATTTTTAAAGAATCACAATTTATTTCTTAGCTTTTAATATGTGCTGGGAATTTCATTTATTTTGGCAGTGAGGGTCTACAGTAGATGAGGATACTTCAAATTTATCTCCCCTATTAAGAATATAGCTAGATAAAGAATTAGAAGTAAGAAAACTTTACCTTGTAATGCATGCTGATGATTGCAATATTCTAGCAAGAAAGCGGTGAAAGAGTTATGAGATCTATGAATACATTCAAGGAAAGCTTCTTTATTTAAAAAAAGCATCTCAAATCTAGAAATGCTTTTTAATTTTTTATCGTTCTGAATAGGTAAGGATGCCTTTGACGAGTGTGAATACCATATTTCCCGTTGTCGCATATCCTGAAAGGTCGTTTGAATAAATCGAGAGGAGTTTATTTGATTCTAAATATGCAAAATTCATATTATTAATGTCGGAATAAACTGCCCGATAGATATAATAATAACCTTCAAATCCTTCTGCAATTTGGACATAATATTTATTCTTTTCTTTTACAAGTTCAGCCAAATAGTCAGATCCATCATCACGGATTATTTGCAAAGACAATTTATTGGTGCTATAACGGAACAAGTATCTTATTTCGGAGCCGTCTTCTTGAGTAATTATGGTTGTCAGGTCGTCTTTAACAGTGATATTGACTGATTCAAATTCTTTGTAATTGAAGACTTTTCCTTCATAACTGACAAGAAGATAAAGATAATACTTGAGAGAGGAATTCTCTAAAGAGAAGGAGTCGGAATCAAAATAATAGTCTTCGCTTTCTTCTGTGAGTTCCGTCATTCGCATCAAGAATAAATGCTCTATGCTTCCTTCATATTCGTAATCACCATTCTCGTCTTCAACGCCCATGAAGCTATTAAAGAATTTTTCCGCCTGGCTTTCTAGGTTATCAACAAAAGAGATGTCGACATTGGAAACCGTCATAGTTTTATCGCCTTGTTTTCCGTATTCAGATAAATCGGTAGCCACACTATAGATGGTTGCCGGTGTACTAGCCCAGAGATTTTGGCTGATAACACCTTCTGTTGTGGTGAAACGGAATTCAAAATTAGTATAATAACCATCGTCTTCGTTTTCATCGGCTGGGAAATAGAGGTTTGCTGCATAATTTCCGTTTGAAATCTGATTATATTCAACATAACCACGGATGAGCTGAAAACTGTCATGGCCGCATTTAATCTCCGCTTTTACAGAATCCGTTTCCTCATCAAATGAAATTTCCTGTTCAAACCAGTATAATTTACTTAATTCCTTGCCGGTCCAATAACCGATACTAAATGTTTGGGAATTTTCATTGTAATGGCAATAAGCGGTTTTCCCGAAGTTTTGTTCCGGATTCGGATAAATGTAATTCCCCAATTCTCCATTTTCGTTGGCTTTAATTGCTTTGATTCCTTCGGATAATAAAGTGATATTGCTCCACTGGCCCCAAATACCTTCTCCGAATTCCTGATAAAATTGTATTGTTAAAGACGAATTATCAGAACCCGTTAATTTATTGCCCAGATTTACATAAAAACTTTCGCCGGTTTCAGCATTTACAATCAGAGTTTGAAAAAAGTTTGTAAAGGACTGATTTAATTTTCCTACCGTGGTTACTACTTTCTCTGCAACAGTGAAGGAAAAGGTTTGTTGATGTCCTTTGTAACTCAGTTTGAATGATTTGCTTCCTGCGGTTCCGGTAGTCGGAATCGCGCCGACCATCATTGCTTCCGTCACATAGATGATTTCTACGGATTCATCATCATAGGTAATTTTAATTCTGATATTGGTAATATCAAATTCATCATTGACATAATAGGTATCATTTAATCCCTCGACAATTTCAAAATTAGTTGCGGTTTTTTGAGGTTGGGAAGGATCAATTACCGTAAATACAAAGTTTTTTTGGATATCTCCGTATTTTATCGTCAGAGTCTTTGGTCCGACGGTAGCCGTATCCGGGACTGTTCCGATTACCATAGCGGCATTTACATTAATTTCCTCAAAACTTGAATCATTATAAGATACACTGATTACAATATCGGTAATTGAAAATGATTCATTTTGATTATATTCCTGTTTTAATCCGGAAGTAACGGAAAAGTCGGTTACGGCCTTGGATGGGATATCAAATGATCCCTCAAAGGAATACTCACCGTCTTCAAAGAGATATACCCTTGTGCCGGTGGTTGCAAATGATTCGGGAATGGATTTTGCTTTAAAAATCGTAGAAGGAGCCGATGTGACATCGGTGTTCACACTCAAACTTCCGTTTTCTCCGTTAAGTTGCATTTGAATCACCGTTTCCTCGGAATTCAAATAAAGCTGGTAGGCAAAATTATCTTTGCCGAGTTTTACACTTTCGCAGATCATGGTTATTTTGTTATCTTCAGATAATTCCAGATAAGTGGAATTGGTTTGAGTATCAACTTTAACTTTAACTTGCGAATTTTCTTCAGTGATAATATAAGTATCACCGCTTTTTTCAATATCGCTTTGGCTGAGTTTCGGTGTCAATAAATATAATTCAATTACTGCCAGATATAAACCCGTTGAGAAATCGGCGGTACTAACCATAAAAAAATCACTCTCGAAGAGCAGCTTTTGATTTGGTTCAGTTATTTTCGCCTCGACAGCATCATAAAAATTTGTTTTTAACTCCTCGGCTTCTTCAACATTCTCGAAAAGCTTAGAGTAATCATCCGGATCATCTCCACTAGAAAATAAGCCACAGCCGGATAAAATCAATCCTAGCACCAGAAAACAACATAATTTCCTCATAAATACCTCCATAAAATTTCAAGTCATTATAGCATTTTAATTAGCTTTGTACATTACGATTATTGCTCTAATATCAGTTTATTGCTATTAAAATATTTTTATTATTATCATATTAATATTTACTGTCAATATTTATTGTAGTATAATAGGCTTGTATGTGGGGGGTATATGGGCAAAAATTTTAAATCTCCAAAAAATGATTTATTTATCCATTATATTGGGAAAGAATTAACGATAAATATTTTTAGATTAGACAAGGACAATGTTCTCTCTTCATTTTCCCATGCGCATTCTGAATATGAATTTCTGATTCCCATCACGCCAATTCCTTATCTGATTGTGAATAGGACTTTGTATTATGGGGAATGCGGGAAAGTATATCCGATTCCAAGTTTGGTCGAACACGGCACCAACGATAAGCTTTCCAATGTAGCCTATCTATCGATTTTGATTTCCAAAGATTTTTTCGAAGAAAATATGAAGAAAATCGGTTATAATGGAAACGGTCTTTACCTAGCGGAATTTGACTTTACCCCCAAGTTAAATAATCTGATGAAGATGTTTAAGGATGAAGTTACAGCAATCCAATCCAGCAGTGAGTGTATTCATCATATTGCTTCTTTAATTGCTATGGAACTTTTAAACCGAATGGATAAAAGATGTAACAATCATATTCAAACTGCATGCCAGTATTTAAAAACGATTAAAGAAACGGCTGACTATATCATCGAAAATGTCAATCGGGAAATTTCAATTGATGAATTGGCTTCTCTATGTAATATCAGTCGTTTTCATTATATTAGGACTTTTAAAAAATGTTTTGGGGACACACCCTACAAATATCTTATGAAAGTGAGATTGTCGATCGCCAAACTTTTGTTGGAAAACACCAATTTACCGATAACTGAAATCAGCTCCAAAAGCGGTTTTTTTACTCCCAATAGGTTTTCCGAGGTATTTAAACAAAAAGTAAAATTAACACCTACAGAATATCGACGGATTTACAATAAAAATTTTAATCCAAGCATCAAAACACCGTAGATACGGCCTTTTAGGTATAATTAAATATAAAACGAACAGGTTTCTTCATTTTAGGACAAAACGAAAAACCACCGAAACTTAACAGTTAGCAAAAATATGTCACTAGATTTTGATTGACATGTCTTCCTTTTAGGAATAGAATAGATATAATCGATAAAATTCGAAAAAAGAAGATTTGATCATCTCTTTTCGTTTGTCAGGAAATTAGGAGGTATGAAAAATGAATGATTATGTGATTTTAACCGATTCTTGCTGTGACCTACCCGATGAATTGGTAAAAAGGCTCGAACTTGATTATTTACCTTTAACGGTAAAAATTGAAGATAAAAGCTACACTAATTATCTTGATGAAAGAGAAATTTCCTTCCGTGATTTATACAAAGATCTTCGTGAGAAGAAAAAAACCAGGACATCACAAGCCAATCCTGAAGATTTTATCCAGAAAATGCGGCCTTATTTGGAAAAGGGAAAGGATATCCTTTCAATATCCTTTTCGTCAGCCCTCTCCGGAACTTATAATTCATCAAGGTTAGCCAGAGAAGAACTGCTTGAAGCATTCCCAAGTCGGAAAATTATTGTGATTGATTCCCTATCGGCTTCACTCGGACAGGGGCTTTTGCTTACTTATGCTGCGGAGATGAAAAAACAAAACAGATCTATCGAAGAAGTTGCCGCTTGGGTTGAAGAAAATAAATTAAAAATTTCTCATCTCTTTACAGTTGATGATCTTAACCATTTACGTCGAGGCGGAAGGCTCTCTTTTATTCCGGCGATTATCGGTACCATTTTAAGAGTGAAACCGCTCCTTCATGTATCTTCCGAAGGCAAACTTACCGTAGAAGGAAAAGCCCGAGGCAGACAAAGTTCAATTAATGAATTATTTGAAAGATTAGTTGAAACCATTGACAACTCAGTCGGAAATAAGGTTTACATCTCGCATGCAGATTGTCTTGAAGATGCGGAGTATTTAAAAGAAAAGATTTTGAAATCCTTACCGATGAAAGAAGTTATAATAAATTATATTGGTCCAGTTATCGGAAGCCATTCCGGTCCCGGCACACTGGCAGTATTTTATCTAGGCAATGACCGACTTAAATAGAGCGGTCCTTGTCTTTTTCTTTGTCTTTGTATAAAAAACAAATAAAATTAAAAGATAGTATTAAAAGAAAGCAAAATTGACATAATTAATAATAAAATATGATAAAATATTTTAAAGGTCGCAATAAACTCTTGTTTTCTGATGATAAAGAAAACTAAAATGTCATAAAAAATTAAAAAAATTAGCAATCAGCCCTTGACTTTGCTAATTTTAATGATATAATATTATTAGCACTTAGGTAATAAAAGTGCTAATTAATTCATATAATAAAACGGTGGTTTTCTAAAATCACTAAAAAAAGTAAAAAATAAAATAATAGGAGGTTTATATGAAATTTTTAGTCAAAAAAAACAACAATTTCTTGGATAGTTTCTTTGATGATTTCTTTGAGTATCCGTTTAATTCTAAAAAAGGTCTGATGAGAACCGATATTAAAAAACTTGACGGCTATTATCAGCTTGATGTCGAACTTCCCGGTTTCAATAAGGAAGATATAAAGATTAATTTGGAAGACGGTTACTTAAAGATTTCTGCTCGCCGTGAACATTCCCATGAGGAAAAAGAAAATGACGAAAAAGTAATCCGTAGTGAGCGTTATTACGGAGAATTCTCTCGGGCTTATTATGTCGGTAATCTTTCTGAAGATGAGATTAACGCCAAGTACAATAACGGGGTTCTGACAGTATTGCTTCCGGAAGAAAGCAAAACTGAGAATAAAAAATATATCACTATCGAGTAATAGGAGGAATTATAACTTATGATGTTGAAACCATTGCATGATAATGTGGTTCTAAAAAAAGAAAAAATCGAAAACAAAACCGCAAGCGGCATTATCCTAACCGGTGATGCAAAGGAACAACCCAGTGTAGCTGAGGTTGTTGCTGTTGGCCCTGGGGCAAATGTAGAAGGAAAGCTACAGCCTATGAATGTAAAAGCTGGCAACAAGGTCGTTTACAAAAAGTACTCGACTACAGATTTTAAGATTGAAGAAGAAGAATATCTGATTATTTCTGAAAAAGATATCTTGGCTATTGTTGAGTAAGGAGGAATATTAATATGGCAAAAGAACTTAAATTCTCAAAAGACGCCCGTGTCGCCATCTTAAACGGTGTAGACACTCTCTGCAATGCAGTTAAAATTACTATTGGCCCTAAAGGTAGAAATGTTGTTTTAGATAAAAGCTTCGGCTCACCTTTAATTACCAATGACGGTGTTACCATCGCTAAAGAAATTGAACTTAAAGATCCCTATGAGAATATGGGAGCCAAATTGGTCTATGAAGTAGCGAATAAAACCAATGATGATGCCGGAGACGGAACTACCACCGCCGCCATCTTAGCTCAGTCAATGATTCACAAGGGAATTTCCAATATTGAAAAAGGCGCTAATCCGGTATTAATGCGTGAAGGTATCGAATATGCCGCTAAGGAAGTAGCGAAAAAGTTATTGGAAAAATCACATAAAATCAAAACCAATGATGATATTGCCAGTGTGGCTACAATTTCATCCGGTAGTGCTGAAATCGGTGAAATTATTGCGGAGGCAATGGAAAAAGTTGGACGCGAAGGTGTCATCAGTGTCGATGAATCCAAAGGTTTTGACACATATTTAGAAGTTGTAGAAGGAATGCAGTATGACAAGGGCTATGTTTCACCATATATGGTTACCGACCGTGAAAAAATGGAAGTCGTTCTTGAAAATGCTCTGGTCATGGTTACCGATCAAAAGGTTAATAATGTAAAAGACATTCTACCGGTTTTAGAACAAGTTGTTCAGTCCAGTAAGCCTTTATTGATAATTGCCGATGATCTGGAAAATGAGGTTGTCAGTACTTTAATTGTCAATAAGCTCCGTGGAACCTTTAATGTCGTAGCTACAAAAGCTCCGGGCTTCGGTGAAAACCAAAAAGATATCTTAAATGATATTGCGATATTGACCGGTGCCAAATTCTATGCCAAAGATTTAAATATGGAACTTAAAGATATGGTAATTGAAGATCTCGGTGTAGCGAAAAAGATTGTGGTTGCGAAAGACACGACAACTCTTATCGGCGGTAACGGTGATGGTGCAGCGCTTAAAAACAGAATCGAAGAAATCCGTCATCATGTAGAAAATGCTACCGGAGAATATGATAAGAAACGTTATAGCGAACGTTTGGCTAAACTGACTAATGGTGTAGCGGTTGTAAAAGTCGGCGCCTTAACCGAATCAGAATTGAAAGAAAAGAAATTACGGATTGAAGATGCCCTTAACGCTACAAAAGCAGCTGTTGAGGAAGGTATTGTTCAAGGCGGCGGTGCCGTACTTGTGGAAATCTATAAGGAATTAAAACCTGTCTTGAAATCAGAAATCGTTGATGTTCAAAAAGGAATTAATACTGTCTTAGAAAGCTTAACAACACCGATTTTCCAAATTGCTGAAAATGCCGGTTATGATCCGAATGAGATTTTAGAAAAACAATTTGTTGCTGAGCCAAACTTTGGTTTCAACGCCAAGACCGGTGAATGGGTTGATATGTATCAAGCCGGAATCGTTGACCCGACAAAGGTTACAAGAAGTGCTATCTTAAATTCGGCTTCCATTTCTGCCCTCTTAATCACAACTGAAGTTGCAGTTGCGGAAATCAAGGAAGAAAAAGAAGCACCGGTTATGCCACAAGGAATGTATTAAAATAAATGCCGCCTGATAAAGGTGGCATTTTTCTCTTTAGATTTATTTAAGTTTTTATATTTATAATATTAAAAAAGGTGAGGGTAATATGGAAAGTAAAAGAGATACTTTATTCAAACAAATTTTAATTGGAATTTTGGTTTTCATCAGTTCGATAACAGGTTCTTACTTTGTTTCTAAAGAAGTTATGGCTGGCCTAGAAAAAACAAATCAAATTAATATGAACATAATTGAATTAGAAGGGGGAAAATCAAATTTCGAAGAAGATCTTTCGGAAGTGGTGAGTAAAATTAAGGATACGGTCGTTAATATTAAATGTTCCTCACTAACTTCTCAAAGTGCGGGAAGCGGAGTTATCATCGCTAAAAGCGATAGCAAAGAAGAATATTATATTGTTACAAATCATCATGTAATTAACGGGTATCCCAATATTTCCGTGGAACTTGCGGATGGGAACATTCATCAAGCCGCCCTTGTTGGCGGAGACCCAACCGGAGATATAGCGATTGTCAAGATAGAAGCAGAAGGTCTGAATATTGCAAATATTCTTAAAGATTCCGACACCCTTAGAGAAGGCGATTCTGTAATCGCAATCGGAAACCCACTCGGTGAACTTGGGGGTACTGTATCTCGGGGAATTATCAGTTTCCTCGGTCGGGAAATTATGATTGAAGGTCAAAAGAGGACTCTAATTCAGACTGACGCTGCCGTTAACTCCGGAAATTCCGGTGGTGGTCTTTTTGATATAAATGGGAATCTAATCGGCATTGTTAACGCTAAAGCTGCTCAACTTGGAGTTGAAGGATTAGCTTTTGCGATTCCGAGTAATGAAATGAGGTATCTTGCTATGGAAATTATGAAAACTGCTACGGATAAAAACTATGGATATGTACCCGGCAGAACTACGATTGGAGCTACTTTTGTAAACGGATATTATCAAAGCGGTGGTTTTTTCGGACAGACTTATGAAATTGTCTATGTAACTAATGTAAATGAAGAAAGTGCGGCAGATAAAGCCGGTTTAAGAAAAGAAGATATAATTATTTCGGTCACCGCATCAGGTGATACGGTAATCATTGAGGATGCTTTACAAATTATGGAAATCATCAAGTCTCAAGAAATCGGTAACGAGTTAACCTTTAAGATTAAGCGTGGCGGCTTAAATTCACCGGAGATTGAATTGAAGGTTATTTGTGAGCAATATATTTATACTATCTAAGAAAGTCTTGCTTCTTTTTCCCCCTTTTCAAAAGTGGATATCGAGGTTATAATATTATATCTCGATATTTTTGACAAAACTTGGGGAAGGACAAAATGCGAACTTTATTTAGAAAATTCTTTTTTGAAGGATTTGGACATGGTGATTTTACTTATGGCACCACTCGTATTCATTCGGTCATCTTTGTTATTTTTCGATTGTTTTATTTTCCTATCTTTTAAGAGATAAGAGTGAAAAATATATTATCGGAAAAATGAAAATCATTGCCGGAAACGGCTTGGCTATTTACATTCTCCGGCGCGCACTCGAACTTGATGGTAGTAAAAGCATTTTAGAGGCTTACCGGCCGTTTTATTTATGTAATATTAATACTATTTTCCTTTCTGTAACAATTCTTTTTGATAGAGATTTCTTTTTGGTTACCGGTTTACTAGGAGGACTGTTTACTTTTATCATTCCCAACGGAATTTTTACCGATCGCTATCTAACTTTTCCGACCTTAGACAGCATCTTTTCTCATTATGTAATTGTCGTAATACCAATGGTGCTCTTTATTACAAGAACCCATAAACTTTATATGAAGAATATTTATCAAGTTTTCATCGGCTTGTTGATTACAATGTTTAATGTAGAAGTTCTACAAGGATTATTATTTAATACACATCATGATTATCTTTTCTTTAGATCAACAATGCCCTATACAATTCCCGGTGTTCCTCAACTCTTCGTTATTTCAACACTGGCAATCGTTCTCGTAACTTTAATCTATGTTTTAGACTATTTTTATCTCTCATATTTTCAAAAACATAATAAAATTTTGGCTTATGAATAATAAGGGCATGGTTTAAAACCATGCCTAATAACTTGCATAAAATGTGATTATATGATATAATATATATATAAATCCTTGAGAGATCAAGGACTTTATTTTTTGATAAAGAAAGGAGAATTAGAATGATTACGATATTTATTCTATTTCAATTTATGAATATAATAATTGCCACATTCAAATCTGTTTTATTGATTAAGGGACCAAAACATTTTGCGGCTTTGATCAATGCAATCTCCCATAGTTTGAATATTGCCATTACCTATTTTGTTTCAAATGAGATTCCGATTTATTTCAGTATCCCAATTACTTTTTTATTAAATCTTTTTGGAGTTTATATGGGTTTAAGGATACTTGAAAAAATGAAAAAGGACCAACTCTGGCGCATTTCTACAACTATTAAAGGTGAAGATGTAAAGGAATATATTGATGAACTAAGAAAAATAGGAGTCCAGTTGATGCCATATGAAACCGGAAGAGAAGATTTTAAAGTTGTTGATATTTTTTCCAATAATCGAAATGAAACAAAAATGATTGTTCCGATAATTAAAAAGTATAATGCGAAATACACCGTATTGATGAATCAATTTGAATTACATTAAGTCTTTTCCAATTTTATCATCACGGATACCCACAAAAACCGGTTGTCTTAAACCACCAGTTTTTGTTTCCATCATATATCTGACTGTTCCGACCAAATTTGGTACCATCCAAATTGCCTCTTCTTGATCAAATAATGGCGGCGAGGGATGTTTTTTCGCATAGTCTATGATTTCTCTTTTATATTTTCCGGTAATAACCCTACCTGCTCTGATTAATTTCCCCTCTAGATAACGACCCATGATCAAATCAATAATATTATTTTCTTTCGGTATATAACCGCAGATTACAAGGTCGTCTTCTTGGTAAACTTTCATCTTCAACCAAACCGAACTTCTCTTGCCGGGATAATAAAAACTTTCTTTTTCCTTGGCAACAATACCTTCCAGATTCATCGCCTTTACAATCTCAAAAAGTTCTTTACCCTTGCCTTCTAAATGTTTTGAAATCAGAAGATTTTTATCTTCTTTTAAAGATGTTTTTAAAAGCCGTTTTCTTTCAAAAAGAGGCATATTTATTAAAAGTTGATTTTCTAAAAAAAGCAAGTCAAAAGCTATATAGATTACTGGATTAAGTTTCATCTGAATCTTTATTTTTAAAGGATCAGTCATTAATGATCTTCTTTGAAGTGCATAAAAATCAGGTTTGCTTTCTTTAAAAACTACCAGTTCTCCGTCAAGAATCAGCTTTTGATTAGCATTCTGATGAAGGCTCATCAGTTCCGGATAGGTTGGATTAAGAATTTTCCCTCGTTTATTTATTAATGTAGTTTTGTCGTTATCTAAATAAGCGAGACACCTAATGCCATCAAATTTTAGTTCATAAAGATAATCAGGACTATTAAAAACATCATCGGCTTCCTTAAAGAGCATCGGTGCAATATTTTTGTTTTCAAAACTATTGATATTAAGCTCTGGCATTGGTTTCAATATTCCTTAAGCTCTCTTGTAAAGCGGTCATTAAGTCAAGGGCCGGATTGATATCTCCTTCATCTTTTAAGACAACTTCTTTACCGGCAATCTTTGCTTGAATAGCTTGTTCAACCTTGAGTCGATATTCATCTTTGTATTCAGTAATATCAAAAGGTTTAGTCAGAGTGTTTAGAAGAGTAATCGCCAGATTTAACTCTTGTTTATCAAGCTTTGTTTTCGCTTCCGGAAAAGGATAAGGCCGGAGTTCTTCATGAAAATGAAGAGTATTTAAATACATGATTCCACTTTTGACTCTTAAAGCGATTAGAGTTTCCTTGGTTCCAAGAACTGTCTTGGCAATCCCGCTTTTCTTTTCCTTTTCCATTGCTGCTTTTAATAAAGCAAAGGCTCTTTCTGCTCCTTTTTCGGGAACGACATAATAAGCTTTATCATAATAAAGAGGGTCGATATCATTTAAGTTTACAAATTGATTAATAATTATGTTTTTATCCTTTTTTGATTTGATTTTTTCAAAATCTTCATTCGTAAAGATAACATATTTTCCTTCTGAATATTCATATCCTTTGACAATATTCTTTTGCGAGACTTCTTGATTATTACAATCGACACAAGTTTTCTTATATTTAATTCTGCTCATTGTTTCTTTATCGACCAGATTAAAACTGATATTTGTATTTTGAACGACATTATGTAAGACAATAGGGATATAAATTAAACCAAAACTGATTGCACCTTTATAACTCATTCCCATAAAATTTCCTCCTATTGTTTATATTATTACCAGTGGATTTAATAATATAAATAAGACATTAAAATCTAAATAATCTTAAAAAAAACAATACTTAATTTGTTATATTAGTAGAACACAAATTGGAAAGGAGCTGGCATATGAATTTCAATTTACAAGCAAAAATCAGTGATCTTAACAAACAAATAAAGATCTCAAAATTTAAACGCGATGCTTACTCTTTGCTTGGCCACTCTAAAAAGGTCCAAGAAAAACAAGAAGCTATTTTTGACCTCGAGACCAAGTTAATGAAAATTAAACTTGACTCTGTAAAATAATCATAAAACGGGCATTTGCCCGTTTTATTGTTGGAATATTAAAACTATAATTTATTTCTATTAACTATAGATTTGAAGTGCTTTTCTTAATCCGGGATGGATAATAAAGCTTTGTTTTGTATTGATACTTAATTGATTGTTTCTAAAACTAAAATAAACTTTGTTAGTATTATTATCATAATTACCTATTACACCAAAACGAAACAAATAGTTTAAAGTATTTAAATATTCATTTTTGATTTTTCTTTCATCTAATTTTTCTTTGAAATCCCCAATAGTAAATTTATTTGAATTTGTTTCGAATGTAATTTCTTGAATAATTGAAAAGATTACATCAATATTCGGTATATAAACATGAAGTTCGTCCTTCATTTCCTTAAGTAAGTATTCAGAAAATTCACGATTAGCCTGATTTAAATAATGCTTATTAATCTTTCTGGCTTTATTATCTAATGCAATTCTAGATGCTATTGCTAAGAATTTAATATAGTCTCGTGGACGATACTGAGTTTGACGCGAAAGATTCTTAAATCCTTCAAAAGAGCAATTCTTATTTAATTTATCATTGCAGATCTTGAGCCAAGAAGTATTAAAATCAACTTCTTTCGCATTACATAAGTCCATTGCACAAATGCGATGGTTCAACATTTTCATAATTGATTTCTCATCCCAAGAGATATAGATTATTTTATCTTCCCATTTAGCCTTATCATTATCATAAATATTATCATAGATATCATCTCTTATGAATGCTATTGGCGAGACATTGAATTTGTTTTTACTTCCAATAATTAATTCCCTTTTTATAAAGGCGATACTTTTTAGTAATCCCTTGATAATTCCTAAATAATTATCAAAACGATTAATATCAAACCCTGAATCAAGTTCATCAAAGAACAAGAAGTATCTTTTATTTAACTTTTCATTAAAAATAATGGTTTCCATTTTATCGACTAGTTCATTTATAGTATATTTCTTTTCATCAAAGCTAACTTCCGCAGAGAACAATGGTGTTTTAATAGCTAAGTTTTTAATCTTTATGATTTCTTTAAATGGATTTTCAGTTGAAAATAAGTGTTTAAATAATTTATTATTTTCTTTTATTTCTGAGTTTTCATTAATCATAAAACAAAGTTCAGAATAAATAATATATTTCCAAAATAACACCATTTCATAGGTATCCTTTATTCCTAACCTCTCAATTTCATCATAAGGCATTTTATAAAAACTAATGTTTTTTACAACTTCATTGCTATTATTTTGGATGATGTTTTTACTGATAGTTGACTTTCCACTTCCTTTTCTACCAATCACAAATGAGATTTCTCCACTTAAAATTCTTTTGACCTCTTCAGAAAAGTAGAAGTATTTGGGATTTTCTTCCCATCCATCAAGTTTCCAGTTTTTTGAAATTTCATCTAAAAAGTCAAATGCTTTATTCATATCATCACCATCCTTACGTTAATTAAGGCTAACATATTATCATAGTAAATTATGTAATATTTTAGTATTTCTTTAAAAATACCATATTTTTATCACAAATCAAACTTTTTTATAAACCAAGACGCAGTAAATTGGTATTTAAATATCTTCATAAAAAGAAAAATCCAAGTTATATAATCTGATATGAAAAAAGGTGAAGTTAAGGATCGATTGTCCTAATTGCTTCACCATTTTTCGGATTATTTTTTTACAGCCATTTAGTCATAATAACCTGAATTATTTCTAAAATAGGTAGGAGTCATCCCGGTAGTTTTCTTGAAGACTTTTGTAAAGTAGTTGAAATCAGTATATCCACAAAGATTGGCAACTTCAAATATCCGCAGATTGGTTGTTAGAAGAAGATGTTTAACTTTGGTCATTCGGATCATATTTAAATAATTAACAAAATTAATGCCGATTTTTTTCTTGAATAAACGGCAAAGATAACCGCTTGATATCAGGAACTCTTCGGAAATACTTTCTAAGGATAATTGTTTCGCATAATTTTCTTCAATATATCTGATTACCCTTTCCACAAGATAATTCTTTGTCTCTTTTTGCTGGCTAATTGGGCGGATTTTTACCGGTAATCTACCTTCGGCTTTAGTCCCTTTTAAAACTTCAATCAAAGATTTTACGGAAAGTTTGGTGTATTCATAAATACAAATATGACATTCCGGCAATCCTTGCCCTAGTACATCATAAGGTGTTCTTAAGGAAATGAGCATTATTCTAATTTTTGCCTGAATAAGATTGGTGTAGAGCACCTTTTGAACCAGAGTTAAATGGGAATCCGATAAAGCAAGAATAACTTTCTTGCCTCTGGCAAAATCTTGAACCTCATTAACATTAAAGTTTTTATTATCGATACTGAGATGAGCAATTGAAAATTCATCACCTAATATTTTTGCAATGTCTAAATTTTCGATGTTCTTATCTTCCGCTATCGAACTGACATAATTGGTGACACCGACGACAACGGTTTCTTCATCGATGATGAATGGTTTTCCTGAAGCAATTGTAATGCTTGCTAGACTAGCGGCTTCTGATAGTAGTTGATGCTTTTCGAAATCAATTTCTGGGTTTCTACTTAGGCAATACTTTTCCTTATATTTTAAGATCCGCATTATTGCTTGATCAATTTCTTCTTCAAAACCTGGGTCATTTTTTGCTGCTTCAAGTAAGGAATTTCGAACTATTAATTGCCTACCAAAAGAATGGCTGACAGTCAGGATATCACAACTTGCTTGGATGGCAAAGATTACGGCTCCCGCTAAGGAATAGGCCCTGGTTAGGGCATCCATTTCCAGACAGTCTGAGACAATTAAACCGGAATAACCCAGTTGCTTTCGTAAAAGGTCATAAATAATCTTTTTTGAGATCGAAGCTGGGAAACGGTCATCAAGTTTTCGGTACAAGATATGAGCGGTCATAATAGCATCGGGTTGATAAGATCCCGAATAGGGAATAAGTTCCGAGGTTCTTAGTTCTTCTAAAGAAGTATCAATACTTGGTAAATCTAAATGTGAATCAATATGGACATCACCGTGACCGATAAAATGCTTATAACAGGAAAGAACGCCTTCCTCTTGAATCGCCCGATTCATTTGGCTTGCTAATTTAGAAACCAAATGCGGATCATCACTGAAAGCACGGATACCGATAATCGGATTCATTGGATTAGTATTGATGTCGGCAACCGGAGCAAGGATGAAATTAACTCCCAGGTTCTTTAATTCACGTCCAAGAATCTTCCCGATTTCTGTAGCTACCTTCGGTCGGGCGAAAGAAGCTGCTCCAATTGCCATATGACCGGGAACGTTGGTTACTCCATTGTAGATTCTCCGAACGCTCCCACCTTCCTGATCGATTGAAATTAGGGCTGGAACACCATTGTATTTTATGGCTGCTTCCTGAATTTCAGTTGTCAGTTTTTGTAGTTGCTCTGCCGATTTAATATTTCTGGAGAAAAGAATAATATTACCATAATGATATTTCTTTATTAAATCGATAATATCCTTGGCATGGCTACTTTGCCAACCAACCATCATTAACTGACCGATTTTTTGTTCTAGTGTCATAAACTTACCCTTTGACCGCACCGGCGGTCAATCCTTTTATAATGTTTTTCTGGAGAAAAAAGTAAATGATGATAATAGGAATAGCAATGACGGCGACGGCAGCAACCATCAGCCCATAATTGGTTCCGCCTTCTTTAGAACTAATTTCTTTCAGTAAAGCGCTAACCGGCATCATTTTTCGATCGGTGAGGATTAACATTTGTAAGAAGAGGTCATTGTAAGACCAAAGGAAAACAAAGATGGCAGCCGAAGAAAAGGCTGATTTTGACATAGGTAGTATTAAGTGCCAAAGAATTTGAACTGTATTGGCGCCATCAAGATAAGCTGATTCTTCGATGTCAATTGGAATATTTTGAATGAACCCGGTTATGAGGATGGTTGCAAAGGCAAGATTGCCGGCAACTTGAGGGAGAATTACTCCTAAATGTTTACCGTTTATTCCCATTTTGAAAAGAAGTTCATGAAGTGGAAAGATGATTGAGAATATCGGAAACATCATACAAGCAATAATCATCCCGTAAATGAATTTTTTACCCTTGAATTCATATCTTGCCAGTGCAAAAGAACTAAAAGTAGTGATAAACAGTACCAGGATAACAACCGACCCGGAGATAATAAAGCTGTTCATGTAAGCTCTGAGAATATTGTATCGGCCGAAAACAGCGGCCTTATAATTATCAAAAGTAAATGTGGTGATTGGAATACTGAAGGAATCAACGAGGATGACGTTTTTGTCTTTAAAACTATTAAGTAAAACCCAAATGAAGGGATAGATAGTTAATAATGCCCAAAGACTTAAAACTAGATAAATAATGATCTTACTAAAAGATAATCGTTTTATATGCATACATCCTCCTTATAGATCCTTGTTTTGTTTGAATATCGCATTGGCGATAAAACTTAATAAAATTCCAGCAATGACGATAAAAACCGCAAATGCTGCCGTATAACCAATGGCATTACTTTGAGTGGACTTATCATACATATAAGTGCCGAGAAAATGCATTTTTCCGCTCGGATAACCCATAGGGTTAATAATATGAGGTAAGTCGAAAACTTTTAGGGTACCAGTGATAGCAAGAACTATCACGGTTCTGGTGACATTCTGTAACATCGGTAATTGAATATAAAAAACCTTCTGAATTCCGTTTCCGCCATCAATTTCCGCAGCTTCAAGCAATTCATCCGGAATTCCCGCCAGCCCGGTTAAAAAGATTACGAAATAAAACCCGATATACTGCCAAATAACAGGACTGACAATCAAGGTATAAAGCCTGGTTAGATTCTCCGGATCTGTCCAGTGAACTTTTTCTTTTCCAAATATTTCCAGAATTTGGTTAAACATTCCATATTGGTAATTATAAAAAAGACCGAACATCAGACCGAGAGCAGTAGCAGAGACGACAATCGGCATAAAGAAAGTTATTTTATAGAAACCGGCAAATTTCCGAATGGAATTTACCATTAGCGCGAGAATAAGAGCAATTCCGACCTGAAAAATCAAAACTAAGCCCACGAGTATCAAAGTATTAATTAATGAGCGGATAAATTTTGGGTCGCGTAACATGTTGATATAGTTTCCAAAACCGATGTAATCGGGATTAATATCAAGTATGCTTTCATAATCAAAGAAACTATTATAGATATTTACAATAAAAGGATAAAAGAGAAAAACAATCAAAAATATTAACATGGGGGTTAAAAATAGATAAGCAACCCATTTTTTCTTGTACATACTTCCTCCGTTTAAAAGAAAAGGTATTGCAGCACCTGCAATACCTTATGCTTTAACTTTATTCTTGAGCAGCCGCAAAAGTTTCTAAAGCAAGCTTGATCGCCGCTTCATTTGCCGTTAGATAGTCATGGGCGGCACTGACCAGATGAATGAATGTTCCGGATTTTGCAGCATCAGATAATGGTAAGGTGGCTTCTAGAGTTCTTTCAGGCATTGAATTCATCGATAATTGTAAGTTAGTTTGGTTAGCCAACTGAATATTTGGATCGGCCGGAATTCCGCCCAACTCACAGTATTTCTGAACTGATTCTGTTTTCGTCATTAGTTCAACAAATTTAACGCAGAGGTCACGTTTAACGGGATCATCCCATGCTTTTTTAGAAATGAAGAAGCCGGAAGTAAAACCGCTTTGCATATATACTACATTCTTACCGCCTTTATTGACCGGAATTGCCGGGAAAGGCATCATTTTTAACTTGCTGGCTTTAACGGTTGTGCTTTCTGTAAAGTTGCTGGCAAGCCAAGATCCATTGCACAATCACCGTTTTTGAAAGCAGCGTCGGCTATTTCGAGTTTTTGATTACCTTTTGTTGGTCCAAACCAACCCAGTTCCGCAAAATCATTGAATTTTTCCAGCGCATTGACCCATTTGTCTTGATTGTCGGTAATTGAATCTTTAATATTACTAAAGGCACCAGGTCCTAAGGTTCCGAGTACAAGGTGTTCAATCCAATAATGAGGAACGTCGATAGCTCCTAAAGCAAAAGGAGTTACATCTTTTTCAATCAACTTTTGGGCAATCGCATGATAATCCTCCCAAGTCCAAACTTCTTTTTCCAGATAAGCAGCCAAATCACCGGTGAAAAGTTCTGTGTTAACAAAAACTCCTTCTACAAATCCTTTAAGCGTAACTGCATAAGGATCAAGTACGCTACCTGAGATGTTTTTGGCATAGTCCGGATATTCTTTACGGATATCCTCGATTGAGACAACCTTTTTGTTGTCAACCAAAGGCTTGGCAGTAGCGCCTGTGAAATAGAAGAGGACATCTGGATCATTACCCATATGGAATGCGCTAATTACAGATTTTTTCCAATCCTCATCCGCAGTAGCTGAGCTGTCATTGACTTTTACATTGTATTGTTTTTCAAATTCCCCAATCAAAGCCTCATAGGTTTCTGTATGGGGATCGGTTCCACCAAACATACTAATAGTTTTAAGTTCAACTTGATCCTTTTCTTCACAAGAAATTAAGAAAAGGCCTAAGAGAACAACGAATAAAATAGAAAAGATTTTCCTATACATAAATACCTCCCTTTGGATATTTCCAATTTAAGTATAACATTTACATACAACAAAACAACAAGCTAAAATTGATATTTATAGTAAAATATTAACCTTTGTAAGCGTTTTTGTTATTTTACTCGATAAGAAGGCTCTAAAATCATTATATCATCATTACTTTTTGCTGACAACAAAATCTTCTAAATTCTAACAAAAACAAAAAAAGTATCCTAAGATACCATTTGTTTTAAAAGTTTAACTTCAATTTTAGAATGAAATATAATATATTTTTTGTATTTACCCAATATTATAGCACCTACATAAGGATTAGCATTATTTATCGATACCTTAGCAACACTGATTATCACTGTTCCAACCCCAAGTATATATTTCTTCATTTTCATTTATCGTCAATGAAAATTTTACTGTTACTTCATTAGTTATTTTTTACCACTAATAATTAACGTCGACTCATAAATATAATCTACAGATAGTAAAAATTAACTCTTTCTGAAATAAAAAAAGGCTTGATAAGATTGTATCAAACCATTGTTTCTTATTATGGTGCGGCTAGTGAGATTTGAACTCGCACATCAGTACTGATACTACCCCCTCAAAGTAGCGCGTCTACCAATTCCGCCATAGCCGCATTTTTACATTATATATTATATCATAATATTTAAAAAATGCAAGGTGTTTTTCTGTTTTTAAAGTAAAAAGCAAACGAAAAGAGGTGAAAACACCTCTTTATTTACGTTGTGATTTAACAATCAAATAAACAATCGCGGCCGGCCAAAAAACAATCAACAAGACGATAAAGATTACCCAATTAATTTCCTTAAAGGGATCACGGCCTTTTACTTGCTGTTCCCTGGTTTGATAGGTAAAGACTGTTTTAGGTTGTTGATAATATTTTTGGTTATTGGCTGAGCCACAATATGGACATTTTTCATCCGTAAAATAAATTATATTACCGCACGCCTGGCATTCACATGATTTTTTCATCCTCTCACCCTTTCACAGTTAGAGATAATATTTTTTCGGTTTTGTTATTGCGTTTCCACAAGACCGACATTCGCAAGATTTCATTTATTTTCTTTATCCTTGAGGGTTGCGGAAACAAAACGTCCGTTTTCATCATAATAGCTTTCTTCGCTAATCACCGGAATAATTTTACCGGTTAGATGTTTTTCAACCTTTTTAATTTTGTGACTGAGAAGGTCAACCGCGAAAATAATAGAAAGATAAATGATGGTAATAACAAAGAAAAGAATTACTGACCAGGTAGTTAATGGCTTTTCTCTGGTCATCATAAATCTCATCAACAAAGGCAATAATTGATAGACGAAGGTTGCCCCAAATTGAATGACTAGGTTAGCGGTATCTCTATTCAGAAAGACTGCATAAAAGGCAATTCCAAGTAAGATAAGAGTTGCAATCGCTTTGGAAGTATAATAAACAAATTTTGCATTATCGGTTACTAAAGGAAGGTTTTTCTCCATAAGCCAAGTCATAACCAATGAGAAGATAAGAACTACTAAGATTATAATCAGAAGATATAAGCGTGAACGAAATTTATTCATTATTTTCACCTCGCTCGATCTTTGTTCCACATTCCGGACAGAACTTTGCACCCGGGGAAACTTCTTTATTACATTTCGGACAATGTTGTTTTAATCTCTCTCCGCACTCCGGACAGAATTTTTGATTTCCGACGGCGTTACCGCATTTAGGACAGACCTTTGTAGTCGGAGGAACAAGTGTATTTTGATTAGCCATCATATTCCCGACTGCTTGACCGGCTCCGACTCCGAGGCCAAGACCGATTCCGGCACCGGCGATAGCTCCGCCCGCACCTTCATTTCCGGCAGCTGTTTCCAAAACATCAAATCCTCTGGCGGTCCGATAACGATAATCGCCCATGATTTCAAATTCTGCTTTTTTATTGAGAATTTCATTGATACGTTCGAGATCCTCATCCGGTACATTGATAGTTTCAAAGTAGAAATTGACTAATTCGATACCAAATCTATCAAATTCCGGCATCAATCTTTCCTTACAGACATTGGCAATCTCTTCTAAATAGACGGAAATGTCCATTAGTCCAACATCTTTATTGATAATGTATTCCGCAAGTACAGTTTTAACTTTTGTATTGATAAGTCCTCTGAAAAAATCTCCGAGAACATCGAATTCCAAAAGATTCTTGCTATGGACCGCTCCGAGTAAAGTCGTAATCAGAAATTGATAGTTAGCGATTCTGACTCCGAATTGGCCACGGGCTCTAGCCCTGACTTTTACATTAAATTCAGGATCAATAACTTGAATCGGATCTTTCGTTCCCCAGAGCATATCTAGTTTAATAGTTTTATTAATAAAGTAAAACTCCATTGGGAACGGAACCTTACCTCCGTAAACTTTCTTTACTAATCCCTCGATAAAGGGGAAGTTTTCCGTGCTGATGGTAAAGGTGCCGCTTTCAAAGATATTTTCAACCTTTCCGGCATGTACAGCAACGGCAACTTGCCCCGGACCGACAATCAGTTTGGATTTGGTATTGACATCGGTACAGGGATGTTTGTATAAGACCCATTTTCGGTCACTGAATCCCTCAAACTTTATAACATCAAAAAGTGCCATAAACTTTTCCTTCCTTTCTTTATTTATAATATCATTTTATCATTTATCTTTTAAAAAGTAAATTGAAAAAATGAATAATTTTCCTGACTTTGATATCAGTATATTTTCATCTCATTGAGAGAAAATAAATCAGAGGTGCAAAAATGAATTATACTGTAATGTTGGGAGAAATTATCTGTGAAGATCTTAAAAAAGAGCAGTTGACAGAATTAAAGAAATTTTTAGAATCTGCTTTTAAATATTTAAATCATGTATTTCCTAAATCTCTCAAAGTAAAAACAATTTTACGAAAAGAGGATTTTCAAGGAGTTTTTGATAATTCGGTTGCGGCTTTCCTTTACTATCGAATCCTCAAGATGTTAATCTATCCGGTTCAAATCCGAGTCGGCCTCGGTGAAGGAAAATTCTATCCTGAGGAAATTAATTCCGCGGATGTTGAAGGACCGGCTCATTTTAATGCTCATCGAGCCTTAAGTCTTTCCGAAAACAAAAACCGTAACATAACCTATATTTCCTTTAATAAAAGCGACAAATACCTAAATTCTCTTTTGGAATCACTCGATTATCTGGAAAAGAAGAATACCATCAGCAATAATCTGATTAAATTGATGGCAGAACTATATTTCCCGATTTTCAAAAGATCTTCAATGGATTTTTTTGAATATCAAGAAGAGAAGAATCTCTTAAAGACCTTGGAATATAAAGAAAAATTCTATAATTGGCTGATAGAAACAGATCCCTCAATCAAAGGAACTTACCCCGATGCGAAAAAATTCCGGCTTCCGAAACTTGATGATTGTGAGATTTATGATTATGAAGATCTCTATGGAAAAGAAAAATCAGAAGTAATAGATTGTTATTGGAAACGCGGCTTTTCTACAAAAATTGCCAATAGTCTAAATAATACTTCTAGACAAAATGTAGACAAGCATCTTGAGTACGGAATTATCCTCCAAAGGAATCTAGAAGGTGGTATTTGTCTCTTCTTGGCAGAGAAAAAATAATCCTCATAATATGTATATTCAAAACAATAAAACATATTTATAATTAACTTAACAATTATCAATTATTAAAATTCACTAATTTAACTTCATTTGTCAGAAAGTGATTGATTAATAAGACAAAATATGCTAGAATGAAAAAGGTTTCATATTTTTAGAAGGAGTTGAATTAGATGGACCAAAGATTGTTTTACATTGTAATTGCTACAATCATTGTGGGCGTTCTTGCTTTTGTGTTTGCCTTTTGGCTTTACCAATGGGTTAAAAAACAACCTGCCGAAAATAAAAAGATTGCTTATATTGGGACTTTGATTAAGAATGGTGCAAATACTTTCTTAAAGAAAGAATATCTTGCGCTCTTAAAATTTGTTGGAGTAGCTGCAGTTTTGATTTTTGTATTCTTACCAAAACCAATTTGGACTGCAGGTCAGGACTTAATCGATCACATCGTTATGACCGGTGCTTTTCTTTTTGGTACTGTGTTCAGTGCCGCTGCCGGTAAAGTTGGTATCGCAGTTGCGACTGTAGCTAATCAAAAGACTGCTGAAGCAGCTCAAAAAGGCATTAATAAAAGCTTCCTGAGCGGATTCAGGGGTGGTGCCGTTATGGGTATGGCTGTTGTCGGTTCGAGTTTGCTTGGTATGGCTTTAGTATTCCTCTTAGTACAAAAAGTTACAGGCGATTATTCTGCTCTCTTGGGCTTTAGCTTCGGAGCTTCCAGTTTAGCTTTATTTGCCAAGGCAGGAGGCGGTATCTTTACTAAGACTGCCGATATCAGCGCTGACTTAGTCGGTAAGGTTGAACTAGGAATTCCTGAAGACGATCCGCGTAACCCTGCCGTTATCGCCGATAATGTTGGTGATAATGTCGGT
>CALEGD010000087.1 GCA_937877075.1 uncultured Acholeplasmatales bacterium | reverse complement strand
CAAACTTTTCTAACGAGTAAGTTCCTGCTTTAACCTTTTCAAAAACTTCTTCGTAGTTTTCTCGGATCTGATTTACTGTTTCGTAATCTTTATCCTCTTTCCCGTTTAGGTTTTTGATTAACTCCATATCAATCGCAAAGCCATTGTAAAGGTCATACAACTCTTGTGCGTTGTTGATAACCTCTGGCTTATCCCAGTATTTGTAAGTAAGTGTTATTTGTTTCATAATTTCTCCTCTACAAATAATTCAACTTTATTTTCGTGAGGATATTCTAAGATGTGTCTTATTTCCATATCGCCCCACTCTTTATCCTCTTTTTTCAACACATGATATCTTAATTCGATACGATACCATGGACCAACGATAACTGGTATTAACTTCTTTTTATGCTCTGTTTGGAGCCACTGTCTGACTGTCATCCTTATCCTCTCTTTTCTCAATTGGTGGGAAAAATGCATTTAATATCTCGATAAATATTGGATTAATCTTGGTTTGGTCTGTCATCACAATCGACCTCTTCTGCCAAACTGAATGCGCTGCCGATGCCTGACTACTTTGCCATTTCTTAATCTGATAGAGTGAGTAGTTAAGATCCCACTAATCAGAGTCACATAAATTATTGTTTTTGTCATGGTTTGTCCTCCTTCTTTTGAAAATAATAAAAAGCACCATAAAAAATGATGCTTTGGGTTGTCAAAAAAATATACATATTATCGCCTCCTTCCAAAGAGAGATGTGTAACAATTTTTAACATGTTACATCATCGTAACATAATAATATCATACCCGTTACCCGATGTCAACACATTTTATAAAAATAATTAACAAAATGTAACAAATGTATAGTATAATAGGGTCAAATGTGATTACGAGGTGCTTATTATGAGCAGTTTAGGGGCGCGCTTGGTGGCTTTACGCACAACTAGAAAACTAAGTCAAAGAAATTTAGCGATTAAAACTAATATTTCAAACGCTACAATATCTAGAATTGAAAATGGTGAAGTGATGCCGGATGCAAATACCTTGCAAACGCTAGCAAGTTTTTTTAATGTTACAACCGATTATTTATTAACAGGAAATGCCGATAATACAAACCCAATTATTGATGATAGTTTTCAATTTGCACTCTATGACAAAACAAAAGGGTTAAGTGATAAACAAAGATTTCTATGATAATCCTTTTGGGTTATCAGAAGATGAAGTCGATTATCTTTACAAGTCTGGCTTTACCGGACTTAGTAATGGAGTTATTTATTATGCGATGGAATGCGATGAAAAAGTTTTATCTATTGTTGATAAACCTAAAGTCGAAGAAACTTTAGTAAGAGAGATCCAAATGCAAGAGTTTTATTGGCAATTTAAAAAGGCAGCAAAGAAGAAGGGGAAACTTGAACTTTTTAAGGAACTAGAAGAAAGATTACAGAAGATAGTTAAAAAGTATAACTTAAGGCACGATGAAACATTACGCATCGATTATTACGAAGTTTACGATTAATAATATTTGAACAGGTTGGAGAAGCTAGAGGATAAGTTGAAACAAAAGAATGTAGATGTTATCAAAGTAAAAACCGATGAAATAACTGCAGCAGCAGTCCAACTTCGAGATAAAAAAATCATTGCGATTAACAAAGATAAGATCAGAAATCGAACTCATGAGCATACAGTATTAGCACATGAGTTTTGTCATATAGAGACAGGCACTTTATACAGTCTTTTTGATGATGAGATAATGATTGATAAAAAAGAGCATAAATGTAAAAAGTATATGGTTAATGAGTTTGTGCCAATAGACAAACTAAAATATTATATAAAAAAGTGCTACCTCAAGCACGAGATAGCAGAATTATTTGATGTCACAGAAGATGTTATTGACCTGGCGATTAAGATTTATAAACAAACTGGAGAGTGGTGAGATTATGAAAGCGGCGATCTACTGCAGGGTTTCCACGGATGAACAAGCAAGAGAAGGCTATTCAATAGAAGCGCAAAAAAGAAACTTAACTAAATATGCGATAGATAATAACTTTGAGATATATGATTACTACATCGACGATGGCTATTCTGCAAAAGATTTGAACAGACCAAAACTCCAAGATTTATTAAATGATGTAAAAGACGGAAAAGTAAATGTTGTTTGCGTTTGGGCCCTGGATCGCTTAACAAGAGATGTTGTAGATATGTGGACTTTAATCAACACATTTAACCGTTATGATGTTGAGTTTTACTCTATGACTGACTCTACAACTACCGATACCGCATCCGGAAGATTAGAATTAAATGTAAAAGGCATTTTTGCTCAATATGAAAGAGAACGGACCGGAGAACGAGTTGTAGAAGGAATGCTAGAGAGAGCCAAAAAGGGATATTATACCGCAAACAGAGTATTAGGATATGACTATGATCCAATCACAAAAGAGTTTACCCAAAACCCAGAAGAAGCAAAAACAGTAAGGTTGATTTTTGAATTACATTGTCGGGGGTGGGGGATTTATAAAATCGCAAAACACCTTAATTCGCTTGGGTTAAAAACTAAAGAAGGAAATCAATTTGCCAATAACTCCGTCAGTTACAAAATTAGAAATGGATGGTATTACTGTGGCAAGTTTATGTATAAACCCAAAAACAAAAAAGCTATACTGCTTGATGCAATAAATATAAACAATCCCATTTTAACTGAAGAAGAGTTTATGACAGCTCAAAAAATAAGAAATGCCAATTACTCCAAAACCAGAAAATACGGCAGCGAAGCATTTACTTTTAAAAGACGGTTGCAATGTGTTTGCGGAAAGAATTTTTCTACATATTCCACTTGGAGCCTTAGAAAAACTGGTAAAGTCATGATGAGATATTATAAATGTAGAAAATCTGATGAAGGAAGATGCGAAAACAATAAAACTGCAAGAAACGATATTTTAGAGCAAGAGTTCGCAGACTTTTTGAAAGACTTTGCCAATAAAGAGTTTATTGTTTTAATTGAAAGAAATAATGAGATGATTTTTGAACTTAAAAAGGATTTAGAAAACGCGGAGAAAGACCTAGAAAAAGAGATCGGGAGAAGAAAAAGATTGCAATATCTATTGCTTGACGAAGGCATCAACAAAGAAGAGTTTGAGAGTTTGAACTTTGAAATAACGAACTCAATCAATCAAATTGAAGAAAGAATGAAAAATATAAAAAACAATATAGAGGGGTTAGAGAGTCTTAATGCGGTAGAAAAGGAAAAAGAGTTGGCGGTGATGCTATCTCACATTTGGGAAGAGTTAACCCAACCAGAAAAGAGAGAACTTATACAAAGATATGTAAAAAGGATAATTTATTCAGATCACATTGAAAAAGTGGAGTTTATTTTATGAGCCTAGAATTTCTCTTAGGCTCTTTTTATTTGCGTTCTAACACATATAGAGGGCCGGACGGAGAATTATCTGCGGCGCTCAGGTATTTGAATCTAAGATATTCAATGCCGGACGATAATGGTAAAGCACTTCTCACGGATATCGGGACCGAAGAACTGGCCCACTTAGAAATGGTAGCAACCATGGTTCATCAATTAATGAAAGGTGCAACCATCGAAGAACTTAAAGAAGCCGGAATGGATCGACATTATGCCCAAAGAGGATTTGACCTATTCTTGAATGATGCTATGGGTAATCCTTGGACAGCTGCATATATCGGAGCAGTCGGGGATCCAATTGCCGATATTTCGGAAAATATGGCAGCAGAACAAAAAGCTCGGGCAGTTTATGAAAACCTAATAGACCTTTCAACCGATCCGGCAGTTATTGATCCCTTAGTTTGGCTTCGTGAAAGAGAAGTCGTTCACTTTGAAATGTTCAGACAATTGTATGATAGATACAAAAATATGAACTTACAATGATTCCTGAATAAGGAATCTTTTTATTTAAGTCATTAATCTTAAAGAAAAAAGTTCTTCAATAGGAAGAACAATTTTTATCTCGTATCAATTATATAATAGTAATGAATTTTAAGATCTTCAAATGAACAATTCAAGACAACTACAGTAAATGAGTATTCAAATTCTTCATTTGGCAAAGTAAACTCGCCATTTTGAATTTCTAAATTATAGGTTTTTATATTAAACCAACCTTGTTTATCGCTTTCCGAGAATTCATAATTATCATCTAAATAATAATAATTACCAGTTATTTCACCACTTAGATTTACATCTATTAAATACCTTTCTTCTTGATTGAGTCTTGTTATATCTTGATAGGTATCATCCATCGGATAGGCAACAACATATAGTTGAAAAACAATATTACCATTTTCATTTTCTAAATATTCGAAACTTTTTTGATAATAATTTGTTTCAACATCGTTAATGGTTATTTTCGGAACATTACTATAGATGATATGATTATTAAAATCTTCATTACTAGGGCTGTCGATTAATAAAAATACAGAAACAGCGGTTAAAATTAACGCCATTATAATTACAGAAACAAAATAAATCTTCAGTCTTTGTATTTTTTTGTTTTTGATAACTAAAGTATTTTCATATAATCTTCCCGGAATTAATTCTTTTTCTTCAATCTGAAAATAATCACTTAAATACTGTAACGATTCCTTGCCCGGTAACCCTAGTCCATTCTCCCACTTTGCAATAGCACTTCTACTAACAAATATCTCATCAGCTAATTTTTGTTGGGAAATTCCTTTTGATTCTCTTAGTTTTTTTAAACTATCTTTAAACTCCATATCTTGTCTCCTTAGTACTTTCCATTATAGCAAATCCTTTTGAACATACTTTGTTACTTTAGTTTTCTTATTGTTACTATTAGTTTTTCTGTTACACATCTTTGATTCAAAGCTTTACATAAAGATGATAATATTTGATATTCTTTGAATATGAAAATCATTTAACTCATATCAACAACATAAAAATAAGAAACAAATAAATCTCCAAATGAACAATACAAGACAATAAGAGTATAAGGATAATCATTTGCTTTATTTGGTAAACTAAATTCGCCATTTTTTATCTCTAAATCAAAAGGTTTTAGATTTAAGCGACCCGGGCTATCGCTTCCATAAATTTTGTAATTATCATCTAAATAGTAGCCTATACCGAAAATCTCTCTACTTAGATTAACCTCTACTGTATACTTTTCTGCTTTATTGATTTTTGTAATACCAATATAAATTGGTGGATGTTTAATAATATATGATTGATAAACAATATCACCATTTTCATTCTCTATATATTCATATCCTTTTCGACAAAAATTTGTTTCAATACCATTAATTGTTAGAGGCGGAACATTATGATTATTAAATCTTTCATCTTGATGAACACCCATTAATAGCCTTAAAAATATGGAAGTTACAATTAAGGCAAAGAAAGTTGTTGAAAAGATAATGAGTTTAAGTTTTAGAATTTTCTTATTTTTATCTATCAAACTATTTTCATAATGTTTTTCTGGAATCAATTCTTCTTCTTCAACACCAAAATAATCACACAAGTATTGTAACGATTCTTTATTTGGTAATCCCAGTCCATTTTCCCACTTTGCAATTGCACTTCTACTGACAAATATATCAGAGGCCAATTGTTGTTGGGAAATTCCTTTTGTTTCTCTAAGTTTTTTTAAATTATCCTTAAACTCCATACCCGCACTCCTTTTCCCTTCCCATTATAGCAAATCCTCTTGAATTTGCTTGTTACTTAAGTTTTCAAATTGTTACTTTTTGTTTTCCTGTAACGTATCTATGATTTAGAGCTTTAGTCGGATAAAAGCATAATACAAATCATAAACAAAATCAATATTAAAACAAATTATTTGATCAAATGTATAGTTATTATGCAGAAAATGTACAAATCTTGCGCCAAGATAATATCCGACATCTCCTTTTCCATTATAATTACACCAATCACCAAAATATCTTTGATTAGAATGAGTCATTGATGGTAGATCCTGATTAAAATCATATAGAATCTTAGTAAAATCATCTTCACAATACTTTTTCCAACCATTCACATCCTGATGATAATAATCAAAATTTCCAAGAAGTTTTTGTTCAAAAAACATAGCAATACCTTCTATGAATAATTGCCATACAAAATTACGTTTATTATCGTCTGATTCTTGTTCCAAAACACCATATTGTTTTTGATACACATGACCAAGTTCATGATAAACCAATCCATACATTGAGTTTTGATCGACCCAGTTCAACTCAATTATTTTTTCTATCCCTAATAATATTATATCAAATCCATTAATGTTTGTAACCCATCCTGCTCCATTACACAAACCCAAATATAACACAATGTCAACATTTAATTCTTTTCCAAATTCTCGAACGATTTTCTCATTCAAATTTGAGGTTACTACACAAAATGAATCGTATAAAATATCCAATTTAGGATTATCATAAACTGCGCTGATGATTGGCAAAAAATCCTCTTCAAAATTATAACTTCCGCTTACTATAAACTCATCCATTTCATCCTTAAAAATATCTGCTGAGTCATTATAGATTTCATTTATGTAATGTTCCCATTTAGAAAAGTTAAAAGTACCGTTATCAAAGAGAGAATTTATTTTAGAATAAGTATCAATAATTTTTATCATCTGGCACCCCTCTTTGTATCACAATAAATATCGGCATTTTTACCAGTAGCGTCATTACGGTCTAATTTAATAAAGAAATACCAGTTAAAACAAAATGATTACTTCATTAATCGAATTTATTTATAAGGATCATAAGTAATTTTATTATGATATTTTTTATTATTGATTTCTTCTTTTTTCATTATTACTTCTTCCATATTAATATTATAGCAATTTGCTATTGCTAGAGAATAATAAATCACATCCCATAGTTCTTCATCGATAATTTTCTTTACTTCATTTCTCTTAGAAGGGTGTAAATCTTTTCGAATTGATCTAGCTAATTCTCCAACCTCTTCTGTTAATTTTAAAAAGTAGTCTTTGACTAATTCAGGATGATAATCCTTTGCTTTAATATATTCTTGCAAATATTTAATAGTAGTTTTTCCGTCCATATATTATACCTCTTTTGTTTTTTTGATAAGCGAATGCGACAAATAATATTTTATACCAAATAAAAATTATGATATTATCTTCTTATACCAAGTAGGAACCTCCAAAATAAAGTTGCCCCACCATTTCATTTGATAATCAATCACTTTGTAAGCAGTATCTATTTCTTCTTGGCCAAAGGTAACTGACCATGGTAAGTGAGAAATTAAAGTTTCTATAGTATAAAATTTTAAAATCTTAAAGAAATCTGTTGGAATTTCATTATTAAAATATCCGTTGATTAATCCTGTTTCAAAGTATTCACTTCTCATTGCATTCCAGCAATACGGTTTCAAATCATCATAAG
>CALEGD010000086.1 GCA_937877075.1 uncultured Acholeplasmatales bacterium | reverse complement strand
ACCATCGGCACCAAGTTCAGTAATTCTTCTTAAAACTTCTTCTTGTTTTTCTCTTCTGGTTAATCCCATCGCAATCGAAACCGAAACCTTTAGTTCACTATTAAGGGACAGTTCCTCTACTATCGAGAGGATAATATCTTGATTTGTAATTGCATCTATCTGAGCCAGAAAAGTATTTTCTTCTTGATCGCAGATATAAACCATGTCACTAATCTTCATTCGCATCACATTTTTAATATGATGGTAATCTTGATCTATAATCCGAACGGCCTTACCGTTTATTTGATCGTTGTTTACGAAATATCTTTGCATAGGTCACCATATCTTTACTTATATTATTATACCTTATTTTTGATAAAATTTAAAGAAATAATGCTTTCACTTGTTAATAACCAACGAGTAGGAAATTAGTTTAAAGAATTTTCAAACAAAAAAAGAAGCATTTTGCTTCTTCCATAAAACCAATGTTTTATCTATAAATGAGTCTGATTATAATACTCTAAGCAAAAACAAAATTGAGGAAACAATAAGCATAATTGATATCATAGTGATTTCAGATAGACTAAATTTAAATCTTTTAATTTCTGAAATAGATATTTTTTGCGATTTTGTTTTTTTAATTAATAATATTATTGTTACTAAGAATAGTATTATTCCTCCATATATTATTAATGCACCAAAAAACATTCTATCTGTAGCATAGTTCTCTAATAACCTTAGAGGACTATAAGGAAGGCTGACTAGATTTGATGTAATGATACTAATCATATTGTAAACAAAATGTATAATAATACAAAGTTTTAATGATGAATACTGTCTTATATAATAAATTAAAATTAATGATAAAATCATTGCGGAAAAAGCTGAAAATATTCCTCTATGTGCAAAAGAAAATATTAAAGTAGGGATGAGGTATTGCCATAATGTTTTTGAATATTTAAAAGTGTCAAAGTACATCCCTCTATAAAGCAATTCCTCAAATATTGAAGGCATAATGACTAAAACTAATATTGTTCCTAAAAAGGCATTCATCTTAAAGGGGGGAATTATATTAATGATTGAATAATCATCTGTCAATAAAATATATACTACTTCAACAAAATGAAATAAATAATGAACTACGAAAGAAAGTAAGATACCAATAAAAATTGACGTAATAGTTAATTTGGAATTAATTCTAGTTTTATAAAGGTCGCCAACTTGAAAAAGCATTATATTATCGCCAAATTTTGTATTTTTTGAGGAAGCAATTAAAATTAAACAAATCGGTAAAACAAAGCTTAATAATTGGCCAAAAATATCTACAAGAATATTATCATATACAAATAAATAATTAATCAAAGCCGGTGTAATAATATATACCATTATTATTTGAATAAAAAATAAACCAAAAAGATATTTTATTTTTAATTTTCTGTCTGACAAAATATCACCACTTCTTTTTATCCATTAATTGTTTGCTGCTAATAAAATATGTTATGCCTATCACAATTAAAAATAATGATGAAAAATAAACGATTAATAATAATGGATCTATAATAAACAAGAATCTATCAATAGTACTAATCAATGCATAATGCTCCATTAGTAACATATCTAAAATGACACTACCTGCAAATGCAATAGCTAGAGATATGAAAATAGCTTTGGAGTAAACAATCATATTATCGTAAATATAAATTAATTTTATATCTTTTTTACTATAACCGATAATTTGCATTAATTTTGTTAAAAACTTTTGCTCATCAATTTTTATAATTAGTACATTTGCTATACTTGTAAAAGCAACGATTAAAATAGCAAATGAGATAGTATTGGTAAATATTTGTAAATCCTTTATTGACTTAGCTTTTTGTTCAATTTCCAGTATTTCACTGGAAAGATAATTGTCAGTAATTTTTGAAATATTATTACAAACTTGACTTACATTTGTTGCTGAATCAACAAAAACCCTCACATTAAACTGCCCCGTTCTATCCGAAACAATATCCTCATTATTAACATTAAATAAATTAATAACATCATGGGATAAAATAACAGGAGCTAAGTTATATTCAAACTCTAAAAAATCAATTCTTTCATATTCAGAAATATCATTAAGTTTATTTAATCCTCCACTCCCTAACCTATAATCATGTACACCAATTATTTCTATATCATCAACTATATCTGAATTAATGGAAATTGATAATTTCTTTCCTAAGATATCCTGGGGGTTCTTGTATCCTAAAATATATGTATAATTTTCATCGATAATAGCTTTCTTTTTGTCTAATCCATTAAAATGTCTTCCAAAGATTATCGGTTCAAAATATTCACCGTTATTTTTCTTTAATATATCTTTTTGAGAAAAAGTCGAAAAATTTACATGCGCACCGAAAGTATAAATGCTTTTTAATTGATATTCATCAATTGAAATAGTCATATATTCTTTTGGATACAAAGAATAAAAAACATGGACATTCTCTACATTTGGTATTAAACTAATTAGGGTTAAATCATCATCTGTCAATTTGGAGTATTCATCAGTAGTTATAACAACTTCCCTGAGTTCATAATTACTATAATTATAATTTTCATGTAATTTTCTTATACTTAAGCCAAATGAGGTAATCATTAAAAACAATACCGAACTAATTATCATATTAACACATGTATTTCTCGAGAAATATTTGTAATTTTTATAATTTAGTTTTGCAACTGAAGTGATTTTATTCATTGTTCCACCTCTCTCAATAGGTGAATTACATCACATTTTTTAATCATTTTTATAGGTTTTATTGAAATAATAAATAAAACCAATAATGAAAATAATATACTACTTAAAAACGCATAAAAACTAAATGAAAAAATTTCAATATATTGGGTATCAAAGACTATTTTTGTATTCATAAACATTGGTATTACAAATAGTGCTAGGCTATATAAAGCAAAACCGATTACCAAAGAAAATAACAATAATAATGCAAGTTCAAAATAAATAATTAAAGAAAGTTTCTTATCTGAATAACCAAAAGCTTTAAGTAAAGAAATAAAAGGATACTTGCCTTTTATTGAGACTTTAACTGAAGTGCTTACTATTGATGCACAAGATGATAAAATCAACACTCCAATAAATAAAAATGAAATAATAAGAAGGTTAGAAAATGACTTTACTTCTTTAATTTCATTGAGATAATTATTTTGATATAAACCTAGTTGAGTTATATAATCTACGGTTTCCTCCACATCATCAATAGAAAATACTTCTATTAGTAAAAACTTTATGTCTTTTTCGGTTGATAAGTCGTACATAACAATATAAGGTGAAAATTGATCACCTAAGTTGCGATTATATGTAGCCACAATATTTCTTTCAATTACCACTTCTCCATTTGTTAGAATAACTTTTTTACCTATTATGGACTTTGTGTCAATTCCAAGCGCTTCTAAATACTGTTGAGATATCATTATATCAACATTATTTTCTAATATTCGTCCATAATAATCATTTAACACTAAATCATGATTTGAATCAATTTGTGTTACAAATACTCCATTATCTACAATATGATCACCAATACTTTTCACAACAAACTCACTAGTTGTTTCTATTTGTATCTTTGATATTTTACTATATTTTTTAAGATTATTTATTTCTTCTGTATTAAAGTTATTAGCATTTAATTGAATTTGCTTATAATAATTAATGCTATTCAACATTGAAATGTTATTTTTACCTATATTTATTCCGAGAGTTGTAATTAAAGAAAATAAAAAAACACCTAATGATAAATTAATCATCATTAGTCCAAAACGAATCTTATTTTCAAATATTTTTTTGAATATTACTTTACTAAAGCTTATCATATTTTTCCATCTTCTATTTCGAATACAATATCGCTATCTTGAATATATTTTGGATTATGAGTTACCATAATCACGGTCCTTTTATTGTCAACTTGACTTCTTAGTAATTCTACAATTGAATCGCCATTTTTCGAATCCAAATTTCCTGTTGGTTCATCAGCAATTAAAACTTGGGGATTATTAACAAGGGCCCGGGCAATCGCAACTCTTTGACATTCACCACCTGAGAGCTGAGTTGGTTTATTATCTATCTTCTCTTCTAATCCCACTAATGCTAACACATTTTTTGCTCTTAAATATAATTCCTCTATGCTGAGTTTTTTATTTAAAAAAAGTGGAATCAAAACATTTTCTAAGGCAGTAAAATTGTTTTCTAAAAAATAATTTTGAAAAACAAATCCTATATTATCTTTTCTAAATTCGGTTAATTCTTTATTAGATAAATTGTAGATGTTTTGACCATTATGGATTACTGTACCGCTTGTAGGTTTCATTAACCCAGCAATAATATTTAAAAGTGTTGTTTTTCCAGAACCAGATTGTCCTAATAAAATTACAAAATTACTCTCTGGAATTTTAATATTTACATTGTATAAAGCAGTAAAAAGAGTAAATTTCCCGGAATATACGTGATTTATATTTGAAAGTTCAATCATGATTAATATACTCCTTAATTTCTATGTACGTCATAGGTATTTCATATCTTGTTTGAATAGCAATAAGCAAATAATAATCCTCAGGATCGTTCAATTTATTAAATTTCAAGATTGGTTTTAAAATAAAGACATCAAAGTAATTAACATCGAATTCAATTTTCATTTGAATTTGAAGTTTTTTTCCTTTTTCATAATCAGTCGGAAAACTTTTTTCTATTCTAGTAATTTTTTCACTTGAACATATCAAGTCATTTATAGTAAATGATTCAGTGTTTGTATTATTTATAGTAAGAAAATATTGATTATTATATAGGAAGTTAGAATTTGCACCGTGGCCAATAAGTTCAGGTTCTTCATCTATATTTTCTAGGTTAATACATCCTATATCGTAGGACTTAATTAAATCATCTGCTTCATATTTAATTTTCATAATCTGAATTTTATCGTAAACTAACATTTCTATTAGTACAATAAATTGTAAAATTTCAATATCTCTTTCTTTATTAACACTTTTTATTTCTATATTTTCAATCTGTACTTTATCGGTATCGAAACTTACATTTTCTATGTCTTCAAAAAAACTCAAATCCTCATTCCCAACATTAAACATTGTTAGATCCAGCATTATCTGTTGCGATTTTCCGGTCCCGATATAACCATATGTTTTTCTAAAATAAATCCCTTTTATGGACGTATCGTTACTGGAATAAATTATCATTCCAGAAATTATTAGCGAGAATGCAATTAAGACTAATATTATCAAAAATTTATTCATTTTAATCATGTTCATATTTCTCTTTTCCTATCAATATTAATCTATGAAAACAAAACTTTGTATTTATGTTTATCATTTGAACTATTTATAAAAATAAAGTCATATTCCTTTTTTGTGAGATTGCATAGGAAGACTACAAAAGGAATATGACTTCTAAAGGTGTTATTTAGAGAAACGAAACTTCAATGTGATTACCTGAATATTCTCTAATAACCTCATCTTCCCACCACCAGTCGGAAGTATCCTTAAATCCACTAAAACTACCTTTTTGTTTAGTAACTTTAACATCAACATAATGATATTTTATTCGAACATCGTACTGATATACTACTACACTTTTACCTGGATTTATAGTAATTGAGGTATTAACTTTTGTTACTTTTTCATAAGAAAATGTATACTTAACCTCTGCTTCAAAATACTTTGCCTTTGCCTTTGCTGTTGCACTTACACTATGACCATATCTTTTAGTTTCCTCATATTGACCTTGAATTGGAGTATCAATATTGTTTGACCATGACTGAAGTTGTTTTTTATTTTCGTAAACAACTCCTGCATTAGGTGTACGTGCACTTGCCTCAAATTTTCTCCTTAACTGCCAAAAACCATTTCCCCAAAATTGTTCCCAAAATGTTTGTTCATACCAAACAGTTAGAGCGTTTGTTTTTGATTGAACATAACTTTCACTGCTTACTGATGGACTAAAAATTTGGATTCCAATAATAAGCGTCAAAATCAAAAAAATTCCAAACGTAAATCTCTTTAAAAACCTCATGTTTCATCCTCCTTCAGATTAAAGTATATCTTACTTATAAAAAATTGTAAATACTTTCTAATTATTTTAAAAATATAAAACCATTATTAATAAGTTTCTTAATTATTTTTTAGAATAATGGCATAATTTCTAGATTTTTTTTAGAAAGTAAGTAGAAAATTGTAATTAATTCTCTTTCCTTTTATTAATATAAATAGTTTCAGATTAACTGCTATAAAGATAAAAAAATACCTTTTTAAACATCTAAATTAGTGTATGCTTTCAAAGGTATTTTTTAGTTATTTATTTAATTCAAAAGATAATTTATCCGTTTATCTTACCCGCACTATCTTGCTGGTTTTAATTCTTGAAGAACTTCTTGATTTTCGAAAAAATCGATTCACTCATCTCGTCAGTTTTGGAAAGTTTCTTTAGAAGATCCTTTTGTTCGCCCGATAATTTTGTCGGGGTTACAAGACTGACAATAACATATTGATGACCTGTATCAAGCGTTCGGGAATTACTTATCCCTTTTCCGGTTAATTTAAACTTAGTGCCGGTTTGGGTGCCGCTGGGTATTTTAAGGTTCACATTTCCGGTCAGTGTCGGAATGATGATATTGGCACCGAGGGCGGCTTGACTGAAAGTGATCGGCATTTCCATATAGATATCAAGTCCGTCCCTTTGAAAGATTTCATGGGGGCGAACATTGACATTAATATAGAGGTCACCGTTCATACCGCCTTTACGCCCGGCCTCACCATACCCGGAAAGTTTCAAGCCTTGACCGTCATCGATTCCCGCAGGAACTCGAACTTTAATTTTCGATACCTTTTTAACTCTTCCGTCACCGCCGCATAAACTACATTTATTTTTAATTACCTCGCCGGTGCCGCCGCAAGTCGAACAAGCAGTTTCAGTCTGAATTCGACCAAAGATGCTGTTTTGTTCTACAACTATTCTTCCTCGACCATGACAACGCGAACAAACAGAAATATCGTTTTTAGACTCCGCACCAAGGCCATTACACTTAGTGCAGGATTCATATTTATTAATAGACAGTTCTTTTTCAGTACCGAATGCGGCTTCTTCAAAAGAGATTGTTAGGGAAGTGCGTAAGTCATTTCCTCGAGTCGGTCTTTTTCCATTTTCGGATGTTCTTGTGCGTCCGCCGAACATTGATGATAAAATATCCTCAAAGCCTCCGAAGCCACCGAATCCACCAAAATTAAAACCGTCAAAACCTCCCATTTGGGGGCCGTCATGACCAAATTGATTATATTGTTCTCGTTTAGTGGGATCGCTTAGTACTTCGTAGGCTTCTTGTACTTCTTTAAATTTTTCGGCTGCATTTTCTTCAGAACTTACATCCGGATGATACTTTTTGGCTAGGTTCCGGTAAGCTTTCTTTATATCTTCTTCGGTTGCGGTTTTGGAAATTCCTAAAACCTCGTAATAATCTCTTTTGGCCATAAATTAATCACTCTTTCCTGAAAATCCTATTTGACATCGTCAAATTCAGCTTCAACTACATTATCATCATCTTTTTTATCTTCACTTGTATTATTCTGTTGACTTTGATGAGCCTGTTGAGCTTTTTGATAGGCCTTGGTGGCAATTCCTTGGCTTGCTTTCAACAACTCTTCTTTCTTAGCATTTATTTCATTGATGTCTTGACCTTCAAGGGCTTTTTTTAGAGCCTCTGATTTCTCTTCTACATCCTTCTTTTCACTTTCTGTAACTTCATCACCAAGATCGGTTAAAGCTTTTTTAGCGGCAAAAATTACTTGTTCGGCTTCATTTCTGGTATCGACTTCTTCTTTCTTGGCTTTATCAGCTTCCGCATTTTCTTCGGCTTCGCGAACCATTCTTTGAATTTCTGCTTCCGAAAGACCGGAACCATTTTGAATAGTTACAGATTGGCTCTTACCGGTACCCAAGTCTTTCGCATTTACATTAACAATACCGTTAGCATCAATATCGAAACTTACTTCAATTTGAGGAATACCGCGTGGGGCTGGGGGAATATCTCCGAGGGTAAAGCGTCCGAGGGTTTTATTGTCGGCAGCCATTGGTCTTTCACCCTGAAGAACATGAATTTCAACAGCCGGTTGATTATCGGCGGCAGTTGAGAAAATCTGAGATTTAGAAGTCGGAATCGTTGTATTTCTTTCAATTAACTTTGTAAAGACACCGCCCAATGTTTCAATTCCAAGTGATAACGGAGTAACATCAAGAAGTAATACGTCTTTTACATCACCCGCTAAGACACCACCTTGAATTGCTGCTCCCATTGCCACAACTTCATCGGGATTAACACTCTTATTGGGTTCTTTATTTAGTTCTTTCTTGACAAGATCCTGAACGGCAGGGATTCTGGTTGATCCACCGACAAGCAGAACTTGATCAATATCCTTAGCAGTCATCTTGGCATCACGTAAAGATTGACGAATCGGAGTTAAAGTTGCTTCTACAAGATGTGCGGTCAGTTCATCAAATTTTGCTCTGGTAAGAGACATTGTTAAGTGGACCGGACCATTGACCCCGACAGAGATAAAAGGAAGACTGATATCAGTTTTATTAATACCGGATAGTTCCTTTTTGGCTTTTTCGGCAGCATCGCGAAGTCTTTGCATTGCCATTTTATCTTTACTTAAATCGATGCCTTCTTGCTTTTTAAATTCTTGAACCATATAATCCATAACAACTTTATCAATATCATCGCCACCGAGTTTGTTATTACCGGCAGTGGCAATAACTTCAAATGTTCCTTCGGCTAAAGAAAGAATCGAAACGTCAAATGTTCCGCCCCCGAAGTCATAGACAAGTACTGTCTGTTCTTTATCAGTTTTATCGATTCCATAAGCAAGAGCAGAGGCGGTCGGTTCATTAATAATTCTCTTAACTTCAAGTCCGGCAATTCTTCCGGCATCCTTGGTTGCTTGTCTTTGTGCGTCGTTAAAGTAAGCCGGTACTGTAATAACCGCTTCATTAACTTTCTCTCCAAGATAAGCTTCCGCTGTCGCTTTTAAATTCTGAAGAATCATTGCCGATAATTCCTGGGGTGTATATTTCTTTCCATTAGCTTCTATTCTTTCATTTGAACCCATAATTCTCTTAATTGATTGAACGGTATGCGGATTAGTAATTGCCTGTCTTTTCGCAACCTCACCGACAAGAATTTCATCATCTTTAAATGCTACTACCGAAGGTGTTGTTCTACCCCCTTCCGCATTAGCTATGACTTTTGGTTCGCCGCCTTCCATAACGGCAACACATGAGTTTGTAGTTCCTAAATCAATTCCAATTATTTTAGCCATTTTAATTTTCCTCCTTGTTGATTTTGTTTACTTTTACTAGGGCCGGTCTTAAAACCCGGTCTTTATACATATATCCGGTCTGAACTTCTTCAAGAATAATATCTTCATCAACGCCCTCTTGATAATCAACCTCAAGAGCATGATGATAAGCAGGATTAAATTTCTGATTTACCGCCTCAATCTTCTTGATTCCTTCATCCGTCATAATTTGTTTTAATTGATTGTTGATCATTTCAAAACCGATTAAAAAGTTCTTTAACTTTTCATCATCTGTTTTTATATTTACAGCCTTATCAAAAATATCAAAAACATTAATCAATTTTTCCAGTAAAGATTGAGATCCATATTTTCGTTCTCTAATTCTTTCTTCATTTAAGCGACGTTTAAAATTTTCCGCATCCGCTAATGTCCGTAAATGCAATTCATTAAGTCTTTTTACTTCTTCCTGAAGTTTTTGAATTTCTTCATTACTTGATTCTACTTCTTCAACTTCTACCACTTCGCCGTCTTCAACCTCTACAGCATTTTCAGTTGAAGCTTTTGTTTCTTCTTGTAATTCTTTTTCTTCTTCACGATAACGATTGTACATATACACCTATACCACTTTCTTAATATTTTCAGCTATATATTCCAATAAAGGAATAATCTTTTGATATTCCATACGTGTCGGTCCAAAAACAGCAATTGCACCCCGTTTCCCATCATCAAGTTCATAGGGAACGGTAATTACCGTGCAGTCCTTAAGCGCCTGAACGATATTTTCTTGACCGATGCGAACACTAATCCCTTTCGAGGACGTTTCGACAACTTTTAAGATTTCCTCATTCTCAATTGCATTCAATAAGCCTTTAACCTTATCTACATTTTGAAATTCAGGAAGACTCAAGATATTGCTTTGACCGGTTAAGAAATATTTATCCTGGACCATTTCTGTAAAGATTCTGACAAAAGTGCTGATTAATTCATCATAATAATCGAGATATGATCTAACTTTTTGATCATTCAGTTGAGCTTTAATCGTTTTATCGATATCGGTAACCAAACAATCCTTTAGAATGTCATTCAACATCAATACTACTTTTTCAAGATCTTGAATATTTAATTCTTCAGGAATAAGAATCTTTTTACTTTCTACATAACCTTGATTAGTAACGATTAAAACCACAGCCCGACGTTCATCAAGTCCTACTAATTGAATCTTCTTAATTCGAGAATTATGACTTTGAGACCCGAGAACTATCGTAGCATAATTTGTCAGTTCAGCTACCATGGACATAGATTCCTTTATTGCCTCTTCACGGCTGATTAAATGCCGATTAAAGATTTGGTCAATCACCGGAAAAGACTGAACTTCTTCATCCTTCTCCAAAAGAATCAATTGTACATAATAGCGATATCCTGCCTCAGAAGGAACTCGCCCACTGGAAGTATGAGTTTTCTCAATTAAACCACTTTCTTCCAAAAATGCCATGTCATTTCTTATGGTAGCGGAAGAAACATTAAGACCGCGATCATTAACTAAACTTTTCGAACCTACCGGTTCATTGGTCTGAACATACTCCTCCACAATTGCTTTTAATACCAATTTCTGACGTTCGGATAGCATAGGCACCTCCTTTAGCACTCATCACTTGAAAATGCTAATACCATTATACTCTATTTAATTAGCACTGTCAAGCGTAATATGCTAATTTATTTTATGATAATTTAAAATAATTATACATGATATTGTTTTAAGAAAAGATAATTTATATCAGCAATTGTTTTATAAAAAAGTTTTTGATATAATACAAACAGAATTACATTAGTGGTGGAGATTAAATATGTTATTTGATAATGAAAACTATACTGAAAGACAAAGGGAAATTATTAAAAAAATAGGCAAGGAACGAAGAGAAACCATCAACAAAGAAAAAAAGAAAGTTGTCCTTACATATTGCGGCGTTATTTTATTTATGATTGCCCTAGGAACATTTTTGGGTATTAAAGCTGATAATATTGCTTTAATTATTTTAACCATTCTGATGTCTATTGCCATTTTCGGTTTAAATATATCAAAAAAGAATAATCAGTTGGACGAATTAAAAAATCAAGATGATTATCAGATTGGCTTGTTCTTTGGTGATGTTGATAATAAAGTAAAAGGAAACGCCTATAAAAAGTATAAACAAGTCAGATTAGTTTGTATTTTTATTACCATTTGTAGTTTGGTATAGCCGGTTTAACCTTCGCTTTTACAATAAACGATAAACCAAAAGATTTCTCTTCTTATGAAAAGGTTCAAGGCATTATTAAAGATTATAAAAGTTTCGGAAAAAATGAAAAAATTGAAATAAGATTTCTTGAAGACGAAAATATTTATGTAGTAGATAGTCTTTATTCGAGAGAATTTGATTGGGAGGAATTCTTAGAGGTTTTCGATAAAATACATCCGATGACCTTACTTGCTGGTGAACTGAGAAAAAACAATAAACGTTTTATCTATTATGCGGAGATAAACGGGACAGAATTACTAACCAAAGCTGAGGTTTTAAAAGCTGATGCTGATAATTTAATGATTGGAAAAATTATGTGCTTAATTACCAGTAATCTGGCGATTTTATCATTAATTTTGATATTTGTTTATAAAGCTACTATTTATAAAAATAATAAAGCAAAAGAAATCTATGATTTAAGTTTTACCGATAATGAGATTCAACAAAAATTATATTACGACGATGAAATTGAAATAACTAAAAACATTTATATAAAAACATCCTATCCAAAATGGGCTTTGTGGGTTTATATTGTTTTTTTGATAATTAGTATTGGCCTGATGATTGGGAGCTTTTTCATAAAGGAGCCCGGTAAGTGGGTTTGTTTGGGAATTGGTTTATTCATAGGTTTAATATCAGCACTCGGATTCTTTGATTTACTAAAAAATTATGAAATTTTAGATAATGATAAGTTAATTGTAAATCGGTTCTTCAAGAAAAAGATTATCCTAATCCAAGATGTAAAGCATTTCCTACAATATTAACTATACTGTTTTTAGAGACAAAAACGGAAAAACTTTATGCAGGATCGCAAGTATGACCAAAAATCTTTCAGATATTGTCGAGGCTTTACTAGATGTGGGTGTTTTTCTTGAAGAATATACCGGTATTTAGTTTAAGTTTTAAAAGGCTCCCAAACGGGGGCCTTTATGCTTTACGCAGTACAGCTAAACTATAATGACTCATTCCAATAAGTGAAATAATAATCCTTATATCCACGACCATTAATATATAATCATCTTCTCCGCAAAGTGCGAAGAAAGTCTTTATCTTCCTTTTTTACTTGAAAGGATTCATTGATTTTGCTGATTGCTTTATTATGAGTGAACTTATCTAGGCTACCATCAAAAAGTTTCAGGGTTACCTTAGGAAACATTATATATAAATAAG
>CALEGD010000085.1 GCA_937877075.1 uncultured Acholeplasmatales bacterium | reverse complement strand
ACTGTTGTCCTTCTCTATTTATGAGTGATAGGGCCTGGCGATAATCCATATTCATCAATCTGATCTTATCAGTTTCCCCCAATGCTTCTACATTTCTGTTTATTACCTGAAAGGCATCTCTGGACTGTTCAACTATATAACTAAATTGACAACCTCGACTCAAAGCTTCGAGACTCAATGCGCCGCTGCCTCCAAATAAGTCCAAAACTATCCCTCCATCAAAATAAGGTCCTAAGACATTAAAGATAGCTTCTTTTTTGGAATCAAGCATTGGCCTGGTATTTAAACCCGGTAAAGTCTCTAAAAGCCGCGATTTATTTCTCCCGGCAATAATTCTCATAAAAAACTCCTAAAAAATTTAAAAATATTTGAATAAAAAATAAATAAGTTGCTCATAATATAGGTGCAAGCGAGAAAGCTTGCAAGAAGAATCCCCTATTCTTCTATCATACTTCTCCTCTCCCTTTCACATATATATCAATTTCAAAAAATAGAGTTTGTTTCAAACTCTGTTTTTTCTTTTCTAGATAATTACTCCATCATAATCATCGTCATTAAGTTGGCGTTCAATATAATAATAATCATCCTTCTCACAATGGTGAACTATATAAACTTCAGTATCAATGATAATCTTCGGATATTGTAAAGCTCTTTCTTCAAAAGACCGATGATGCATAATAATAGTATTACCGATATTAGGTTCACCACCTAATTCTAAGGGTTTCAGATAAGTGATGACCCATCCGACTTGATTCTTTACAAGATAGTCAGTTCTTTTTATTTTTTTGCCTGTAAAATCATAGGCATATTCCTTATTGCCATATTCATGTTCCCAAATCATAAGGGCTTCTTTATTATCTGTCATAGTTGGAAAACCATGTCTCCTTTCATGTAATATCATTATTTTACCATTTTTCAATTGATAATACAACTATTTAGATTTAGTCTTCTTGTTTTTCTTAAGCGAAGCAAATATTTCTAAATGATTGTGAAGATTTTTAATCTGCACAGTCCCCTTCGGACCTTCTTCACCGTCTACCGTCCAACATGGATTGCCTTCAGTTTGAATAGTTAAGGAACTGGCACGAAAAACATCAACTGATTTTTTCCTGCGTTGTCGTTTAAGTCCAAACAAGAATAATCGAAGAACATTAAACATTCCTTTATGGAAACCTTTCCTTACAATCACTATATCAAATTTCCCATCATTAAGGTGTCCATTCTTATTAAAGGAAATACCGGCAACGCTGATTGAGTTCACAACTAGTATTAAAGGTGTTTCCGCCTCAATAACTTGATTATCAAATGTCAATTTAACCTTTGAGATGGTCGGTTTAAGGAAGTCCTTAAATCCATCAAAAACATAAGCAAGTTTCCCAAAAACTTTCTTAACATCATGTTTGGTTTGATAACTGGCCCTTGTAAAAGAACCGGTCCCAACAACATACATAAAATGCATGCCGTTAACTACTCCAACATCATGATTAATAGTGTTTCCATCAAGAATGATCTTCAATGCCTTTTTTACATTCTTTGGTATCCCTAAATTCCTAGCAATATCATTAACGGTTCCTGAGGGAATATATCCAAGGACGGGCCTAACTTGTTCCGTAGATACACCGCAGGTGATATCATTAAAAGTTCCGTCGCCACCCGAAAAGATGAGAGCATCATATTTCCCACAAGTTTCTTTGGCAGTTTGGATTGTATCTTCCTGTGATTTTGTTTTATAAATAACTACTTCTTGATATTTTGCTTCTAATGTTTCTTTGATAAAATTGAGTTTTTTGTTTACTTTTCCTTTACCGCTTTTGGGATTATAGATAAAAATGGCTCTCATAAAAACCCTCCACGATTAATTATATCCGATTTTCAATAATAATTCAATATTCAATCAGAGATTTTAAAAATAAAGGTCCGATATTGGACCTTTTAATACTTGGATTTTTCAATTCCTTCATTGATAAATTGATTCTTATACAAATTGAAATATTCGCCACGATTACTCAAAAGTTCTTCGTGATTTCCTTGTTCTAAAATTTGACCGTCTTTGATAACTAAGATTTGATCGGCATTGATGATTGTAGAAAGACGATGAGCAACTATGAAGGTTGTTCTTCCTTCCATCAGTTTCAACATCACTTCTTGGACTATCTTTTCAGTTTTGGTGTCAATTGAGGATGTAGCCTCATCAAGAATTAAAATCTTAGGATCAGCAATCAAAGCTCTAGCGAAGGAAATGAGTTGTCTTTGACCGACAGAAAGCTTAGAACCGCCTTCACCAACATTGGTATGATAACCTTCCGGTAAGTCTTTTACAAATTCATCGACACTGACAGCCTTAGCGGCTTCAATTACTTCTTCGTCGGTTGCGTTTAATCGACCATAACGGATATTATCAATTATTGAACCGTTAAAAAGATGTGGCGTCTGGAGTACATAACCTAAATTTGAATGTAGCCACCCGATTGACCGATTTTTATAATCAGAACCATCAATAAGTATCTGACCAGATACGGGTTCATAGAAACGGCAAATTAAGTTTACAATTGTACTTTTCCCGGAACCTGTTTCGCCAACCAAAGCAACTGAGGTTCCTTTTTTAACTTTCAAATTAAAGTTTTCTAAAACAGTTTCACCTTTTTGATATTTAAAGTTTACATCTTTAAACTCAATATCACCACGAAGGGTTTCCCAGTTTTCTTTTTTCGGTGCAAGTAATGTTCCGTACTCTTCAATAACTTCCGGAGAATCTTTAATATCAGGGTCGGTTTCAATTAAAGAAAGAATTCTTTCAGCTGAAGCTTGAGCCTGTTGCAGTTCCGCTAAGATCTGTGCTACCTGCATGACCGGGTCAAAAAACTGAGTAGTATAGCTGACAAATAGGTAAAGTAAGGCAATATCAAAAGCAAATCGTTCATTTACTATGAAACCACCACCAACTCGAAGTACAAAAGCAACACCGATGAAACTAAGAACTAAAATTGTCGGGAAGAAAAGAGAAGAGTGAAAGACCGCTCTAATCGAATCTCTCCGCATTTCTGAACAAAGATTCTGGAAATCTTGATTTTTCGTATCTTCAACAACTAATGTTTTAGTAGTCTTATTACCCATAATTCCTTCATTAAAGGAAGCTGTTATTTTAGAATTTGTTTTTCTTACTTTTCGGTAGGAGTTAAGTATTTTCTTTCGAAAATATATACTGACAATGGTCAAAATCGGAAGTAAAGCCGTAACAATTAAGGCTAAACGCCAATTGACAATATACATTACAATCAAAATCCCGAGCATTGTGAAGCAACCCCACACCAAGTCAACCAAACCCCAAGAGATAATGGAGGCTAGGCGCCTGGAGTCTGATGTCAACCGAGCCATAATCCATCCGGCCGGTGTCCTATCATAATATGAGAACGGGAGAACCTGCAATTTACGGAAAGCTTCATCTCGAAGCTCATAGCCGACTTCAACCTCTACAGCCCCGGCAGTACGAATGAATCCCCATACTGTTATCATATAGCCGGCAGCAATTCCAACATAACCGAGGATAAAAAGAGTAACATTTGAGAAGTCAGGATCATCGGAAAAATAAGTTTTAATTGCATAAGAATTCATGAGCGGATAGAAAACGTCGAGAACGGCAAGACCGATTACAAAGAATAACATCATTACAGCATGTTTCTTACGTTTAATAACCAGTTTAATCAGTTTTTTCCAAATACTTAAATTGAATTTCTCACTACTATAATCGTGTTCTTCAAAACTATTCATCTATCTCACTCCTTTCAACAAGATTCAAGAACTCATCTTCTAGAGCCCCTTGGATATCCCAAAGATTCTTATAAAGTCCTTCTTGATGAGCGAGTTCCTCATGCGTGCCGATTGCTGCAACTTTTCCATTCTCAAGAACGATAATCTTATCAGCTTCTTTGGCAGTTGTTATCCGATGGGTGATGATAATCGAAGTAAGCATGCGACTGTTTTTCTTTAAAGCATTTCTGATAGCCAAATCAGTAGTCGTATCAACAGCACTTAAAGAATCATCAAAAAGTATTACCGGTTTTTCTAAAAGTAACATTCTGGCAATAGCAACTCGCTGTTTTTGACCATCGGAGAGGGTTACACCTTTTTCTCCAACCAAGGTTTCATAACCTTTTTCAAATCCCATAATATCGTCATGGATTGAGGCCATTTTTGCGGCCGTATAGACTTTTTCTTGTTCTATCTCCCGAAGAGCAATCTTAATATTATCATAGACGCTTGCAGCGTAAAGGAAAGGATCTTGAAGAACGATACCAATCTTATCACGAATCCATCTTTTAGAAATATCTTTCAGTTCGACACCGTCGATTTTGATACTTCCAGATTCACATTCTAACAATCGAACCAATATACTGGCGATAGTTGATTTACCGCTACCGGTTTTACCAATGATGGCAACCGTCTCACCGGGATTGATTTTAAAACTTACATCATTAAGTAAATTAACTTCACTGTCAGAAAAACGGAAAGAAACTTGGTCAAATTCAATCAAACCGGTAACTTCCGGTTTTTCCAAACCGTCATTTTCATATTCATCAGAAATTGATAAGATTTCATCAATTCTCTGACTAGCTACAATTGCTTTTCCGAAATCGCCGATGATTCTTCCAAGACCACGAATCGGCCATACCAGCATACCAATATACATTAAACAGGCAATAATATCGCCGGCTAAAACCGTTTCTGTTTTTACCAAAAAGATAGCGACAGAAAGAGTTAAAACATATTGAAGGAAAGTAATAAAATCACTAAAACCCCAGTATAGAGCCATTGAGTTTGTAAGATGACGGCTTTCATCAGCAAACTTTCTATTTTCTTTTTCAAACTTATCAATTTCAAATTGTTCATTCGCAAATGCTTTTACGACCCTAACACCATTAACATTTTCTTGAATTACGGTTGTCATCTGTGATTCCGCTTCTTCCACAATTTCAAATTTTTTCTTGATATAACGGAAATAAAATATCGATCCCGTTAAAGTAAATGGAACCACCACAAGCGAAACTAACATAATCGTTTTATTGATTAATCCCATTTGAATCGCACCAAAGGTAAATGATCCGATAATATATAAAAGTTGAGGAAATTGTGAACTTAAAAAACTTTTTATCGTTTCATTATCCGAAGTACAACGTTGGATTAAATCTCCGGTGTCAACATTATTATGATATGTATAAGATAAATCTTGGATATGCTGAAACATAGAAACACGCATATCATAGGCAATTCCTTCAGAAAGTTTTCCTCGAATATATCCGTTAAAAAACATAATTATTCCCCTGAAAGCCTGGAATATGACGAGACTTATCCCGACCACAACCACGGCAGTTAGTTGGTTTTTGAAAGTATCATAGTATGAAAGTAAAAAAGAAGGCAGTGTTATCCTTCCTTCAGTTAAATTACTATCAAAAACAACGTTAACTATATATCTGATAAATTGGGGAACATATGAATACAATAACGGATTTAATACTGAGAAAAACAATACCAGGCTGAGTTTAGGCAAATGAGGTTTTGCCCATTTCACAAGGTTATTAAATCCCTTTTTCTTCATATTTAATTTTTCTCCTATTGATAACATTCATCAAAATATTCAGTCAAAAGAATTGACCAATTAGAATTATAATCTTCAAAACCTTTTAAGCTACTAATATGAGGAGCATTGCTTTCGGTTTCACCACTAACCCAATATATTAAAGTTGGAAGTGAAATATTCATATTCGAAAGTACTTTAATATTTAAAAGCTCATCATCAGATAACTCAGAAGATTTAAGATAATAAATTGTGTCAACTCCACGCTCTTTCGCAAGCTTATTTGTCATATAAACAAAGTTTTCAGCTTGTTGTAATTCCTTGGATCCAATATAGATTTGGAAGGTTTCGTTTTGTTCAATTTTTTTTATTAACTCATCATAATCTAAAGAAACAAAAACATGGTCATCATTTTCAAGACTATCGTATTCATCATTGATTGCAGCCTTATCTCCGCCCCAAGGGATGGAAAAAAGAATGACCGCCACAATTGCTAAGAATGCGACAGATACTATAATATATGTAAATTTTTTTTCATTCATTTTATCCCTCCAAAATTGACACCTTTATTATTATAGCATAATGGTAAATCTTATGCAATAATTAACAGTCTTTTCTGTAAGTTTCTTCAGATGTCAAAAATATGATTTATTCAAATTTTCAAGTTTTTATCTAATATAAAATCTCATATTAAAACCTCCCTAGAGGAGGCTCAATCTTTTATTAAATTCCTAGTCCTCCTCAGGTTTGCTAAGGACTAGTCACTAAATATCAAATGTTTTTTTATCTGAATTATAAAAAATATCATAATATTTTTCTAATGCTTCATAAGACTTGATATAACCTTTTTCCGCAGAAAGCAGCCACATATTTTTTGCTTTTATAATATCCTTTTTACAACCTTTTCCAAAATAAAATTGCTCCGCCAATTTATATTGAGCCATAACATTATTTCTATCTGCTGCCATAGCAAACCAATGATTAGCAATAACATCACTTTGTTCTACAAGTACACCATCCGAATATGCGAGTCCAATTTTGTATTGGGCAATTTCGTGATTGTTCTCTGCTGCCTTACAATACCAATCAAAAGCCTTAGACATATTTTTCGAAACAAAAATACCATTCTCAAACATCCAGCCTAAACTATACTGTGCCATTGCACAATTGTTCTTAGCGGCCTCCAGATACCAGAAGTAGGCTTTTTCAAAGTCTTGTTCGACTCCATCCCCTACTTCATAACACCAAGCAAGATTACATTGTGCATCAGCATGATTGTTTTTCGCAGCTAAAGTATACCATTTAATACTTTCTTCGATGTTTTGTTGAAAGCCTTCAATTCCCTTATAATAACATCTTCCAATTTTAAATTGTGCATTGGCATCACCTTTTTCAGCTTTGGAAATAATATCACCGGAATTCCCGGCTGTTTTAAGAGAAATTTTATCCGGGTTAGAACTAGGTTTAAATATTGACATAAGTCTTCTGATGATTTTATCGCAAGTCTCATCGAACTTATCATTTACGTGTTCAATCCAATGATTGCTCGCTAAATAATATTCCATGATTCCAGATAATTCAAGATCGTCTATTTTTACCGGAAGAATTAATTTATCTCTCATGACAGCCGAATTTATTTCGTTAATTACATGGGTTGAGATACTAGAGTTTTTTGATATAAAAACCAAAAATACTTTACATTCTTTAATGGCATTAATGATTGCTTCCGCATAACTAATTCCAAATAACTCATTTTCAAAACTTACCCAATATTCAAGTCCGCTTTTCTTTAATTCTTTACAAACCGATTCTACAAAATCCCTATCTTTTGAGGAAAAAGATATAAAGATATCTTTCATTTTTTAAATTTCTCCCATCTGATTTTTTGAATAATTATTTATCTATATTTTACCATTTTTTACCCAATACTGCAATAAAAGGTCGAATATTAATATTACATTAAAAAGGCTTATTAATCAGTGGTATAACCACAATTAATAGGCCTTAGTTTTTCACTTTTAAGTTATATTTAGTTTTTGTGTTAATCGTTGGTTTTATTAATTATTCAAAGAGTTTAGGAGCAATGTATTGCCTTCCAGTATTATCTGATAGACAAAATCATGTATTGCGAATTGATTTCATCGGTGTCATCTTTACAATTTTTCGAATCGGAAGAATGGTAGCAAAAAGAGGAATAATGATGGTTGTTAAAATAATAAACAATAATGCAAGTAAATTCTGAGCAAAAAACTGTAAATGATTATAATCCTTCGGACACAAAATCCTATTAAGAAAGATATTCAAAAACGGAAATAAAGCAATTCCAATTATCAATGAACAAAAACCAATAATCATTGATTCGGTTAAGTAAATCTTATATATTGTATTATTTGAACCTCCTAAAGCTTTCAATATTCCAATTTCTTTTTTATTAGCCGATATACTAATTAATATTAAATTGGTTATTAAAAGAAAAGATATCAGCAATACACCTAACCCAATCGAAATCATAAGCGAACGCATTTGGTTAATCCCGACTTCATAAGTATAAAAATAGGTACTGTAATTAAAGACAGGAAGAAAGTTATTTTCTGAATATGTTAACAATAGATTAGATAGATCTCGGTAATTTCCATTTGTATATAAAGAAATAACTGAAAAGTTATTATCAATTAACTCTTGTATTTTTCCGCGATTTTTTACATTGATGTAAATTTTCCGATCTTTAAAATATCTATCGGGAGAGTCAGCAATCTCAACACCTATAATTCTCGCATTCTGAACTAATACATACTCCTGATAATCTTTATCATATATATTGTAGCTTATTTGTTTTCCCAAATGTTCTGGAATTTTATTGATATTTCCGTCGGAAATATAATAGTCAGCTTTAAAATCCTGATTAAAAAACAAATTATACATATCGAGATTAATAATAATTTCATCATCCTTCAGAACAAAATCCTCAGAAAGAAATCCGTTCGCGGTGAGAATTCGATGCTTTTGATCATCCGTTAAAGTGTTTATTCCGAGAATATCTAATTTCATTTGATTGATATATTTATTTCCTAATATAATCTCTAATCGATAATTAAGTTCATCTAATTCGGAAGGCAAAGGTATTCCACTATCTGAATATTCTTCCACCTCATAGTTTGGCCTTTTTTCATACTTTATATAAATATGTCTCTTTTTTTCAAGCCAATTTTCATATTCATTTGATTTATTTCCATCATTATGATTGTACAAGTGATAATCTGTTTTGTAAATTGCTGAAATTCTAAAAGGTGTACCGTAAACTTTTTCGCCAAAATACGATCGGTAATTATTAATTTCTTCCCCAATCAAATCTTGAAATTCTGTATTTGCATCTAAAATGATTTCTTCTTCACCTTTTTTAATAAAGTACTTTATACCTGAAGAGGGATTATTACTACTTCGCAGGATAGATTCAACATAAAAATCACTCACTACGATACTATCATTATCAATTTCTTGATATCCTTCATAAAACTCAAATCCAAAATTTACTAAGTCTTGGATTGAGTCAATATATTCGGAAAAATACAAGTGTTGATAATTGCCTTCTGAAGTAGTGATTGTATGAATCCGGTTAGTACGGATTACATAGTTTTGATTATTTATCAATTCATCCAATAATTTTCTGTTAATACGGCGATATGATTTCGTTACTTTGCCGTAATGATCTCTATAACTATCATAAAAATAAATGTATTCATCTTTATTTTTAGAAATTGTTAAAAAGATTCCTTTTTCAGTAGAATAGGAACTCATTATAATTGAACTGACTGTAATTAATATCGCAATTGTTAGTAAGGTTATGGAAAAAAACGTCCGCCATAACCTAGTTTTAATATTAGAAAGACCAATGTGTAAGAAAAACCGATTTGATAATTTGATTTTCTCTTTCTTAATAATAGAAGGTTCGTTTTTGTCATTAGATATATTATTCTTTTCAAGGTCGGATGCAATTACTCCATCTTTTAATTCAATAATTCGATCACCAAATTGATATGCGGATTCTTTATCATGACTTACAACAATAACTAATCGTTCTTGAGATATCCTTTTTAGTAAACTGAATATTTGGTAGGCAGTTTCGCTATCAAGGTTTCCAGTAGGTTCATCAGCAAGAATTATTTTTGAATTTTTCACAAGTGCTCTGGCTATCACGATTCTTTGTTGCTGACCACCACTCAATGCTTTAGGTTTCCGGTCTTTTATATTTTCCAGACCGACATCACTTAAAGTCTGATGAATGATGTTTTCAGCATCAATTCCCTGAAATGACAAAGCTATCTTAATATTTTCATAAATGGAGATATTCTCAATTAAGTTGTAATCTTGAAAGATAAATCCGATATATTGATTGCGATATTCATCAAAATCCCGTTTCGAAAAGTCATTAATGCTTTTTCCATCTACAATAATATTTCCACTGGTGATATCATCTAACCCCCCCAACAAATTTAGTAACGTGCTTTTTCCGCTGCCACTTTTCCCAACAATGAAAATCATGCCTCTCTTCGGAAGCTTGCATGTTATTCCTTTTAAAGCGTTTATCTTAACATCTTCAATTAAATAATCTTTCTTTAAATCTTTAATTTCAATCATATTTACCCTATCCCTTACTAAACATTTATTTTATAAGTTGTTTTACAAAAGAACATTTCACCTTTAGAAAAAAATGCTCTTTTACGGCTAATACTCGATTATAATCAAAAAAACTATTTTCAATTAGTATTATAATTAATCAAATATATCTTGTCAATAAATAAATGCCATTCCATTTGTCTCATATTATGAAAAATAATCTATGTCCAATCAGGTGGCGCAACATAAATTCCTCCTATAGTATCAAAGGAAATCTTGGTGTAAAGTTGTTGGTCGCAGCCACCAACTAAGAAAAGAGTAATTAATATAAAAATAAATCCTGTTTTTTTAAAAATTCATTTATCCCCTCACAGATATTTTTCCGAATTATGAAAATGGATTTGTAATTTTAAACTTGTTTATACCCTCTGCTGACTGTTCTCCCCCTTAAATCATAAGGAACTATAACAATATGAATGTTTTCATCTTTTCAAACAATTTAAATTTCCGTCAAGATTAGTATTCCAGGATAATATATGTTTTTGTTTGATAGTACATTTATTAAAGCAAAGAGTTTCAGTTGCAATGAACATTTTATTTTTCTCTATAGAAGTGGTAAATAAAGCAATGCTTATTTAAGTTCACAAACTAATTCAAAACTAAATCAATTCCTTTTAAAACTTCATATATTATGCCTAATGATGGTTTTTATAGATATAACATATATTAAGATAGTTGATATATATGAAACTTATCGTGTTCAATATCATCATAGGAAATTTGAACTTCATTTATTAGTTCAAACGGTGTTCTTTCTAAAAGATATTTACGGTATTGTTGAATTGGATAAAATAATATTATTTTAATTTCTCTTTTAACTTTCTCATAGGAATTTAAAATATTATTTACTACTTTTTCAAATATTGATATTGAGAATGGATTAAAAAAATAAAAAATACTATCACTATTATCTACAAGATAATCTTGGGCAAATATAAACTTAAACTCTAAATTTGCATTTATATGTTGGGCTATTTTTTTGTATTTAAAATAGTTTATCTGAAGTTCTTTATAAACATCTTGATTAGCCTCTAATCCAGTAACTTCAACTTGAAACCTATTATGAACATAAAAAGCAACTCTCCCCATTCCACAACCAAAGTCCACAAATTTATCACTAGAATTTATTTTAATTTGTTTAAATAATTTTTCTAAGGCAAAATAAGGTGTTGCTTCGTAACGATTATATTCTGTTTCAATTTTAGGCCATTCTCTTATTCCATTTGATTTTATATTTAACATCTTATCATATATTATTTCACTCACATTTAAATCCTCCAGCTTAATTCTAGACAAAAATCCGCTGATAAGTCATACTAATTTGAATCCATTATGTTTTATTTTAACATTTTTATTTTGATAATACAACCAAGTTTTTATGCCTATGAGTATTTCAGCATAAACAAAGCTATAAGAAATATAATTATGTTTTAGAGGAATAATTAAACAAAATTAAAAGGCTCCAAAGATGTGACTTTAATCACACTCCGGAGCCTAATTGTTTTTTAACTGCGTAAAACCCTTATTGTAAATCATTTTTCTATCGTTATTCTTTAAAACATCCGAATTTATTGTATCAAAGTAATTGTTCTCTTATGAAAGAAAACACCAAATCTGAATGAATACCTAATATTAGACTTTACATACACTATTTATAAATAAGATGTTTCCTGTATTTTAGGGTGCATCAATATATATAATACAATAAATTTTAAAAACGTTTATTAAAATACATTTTGAAGTTTAAATACTTCTACTGTGTTTTTTCTCGTAAACTTGAGATTTCTTTCAGTGATTTTTTCATTCTTTAAGTCTTAAGATTTGTCTTCATTTTTATTCTATTGTTACTTTAAAAACAATTGGTTTATTATGCTTATTATTACTTAATTTAATATCTAGGGCATCATTGTCTTGTTTGAAATCAACTGCTTCTTTTGTTTCTAATAATATTACTCTTTTTACATTACTATAGATACCACGATGGCATTTATTTGCTTTACCTAAGGTTTTGATAGTAAAGATATTCGTCTGACTTGGATTTAATATTAACACATAAACAACACCATTATTTACCGTGAAGCGAAAATCTTTATTCGTATACTCGATTGCCTTTTCACTAAACATACCTTCATTTAAAACCGTCGGGCCTTCCCCAAAAGTATGATAAGGGATTGACTTATAAATTGCTTCACCATTAATCTTTAACCAATCGCCAATTTTTTTTAAAACATTAACTTCATATTCTGGGATTGTTCCGTCGGCTTTTGGACCAATATTTAAAAGTAGATTACCATTTTTACTAACGACATCAATTAATAAACAAATCAATTCATTCGTAGTTTTATAATCCAGGTCATTTGTATAGGCCCAAGAATTATTTGCTATTGATGTTTCTGTTTGCCAAGGGAAATGTTTTAAGGTATTAAATCTACCTCTTTCAATTTCGATAACTCCAGTTCCATAAGCAAATGCATCGTGTTTATAACAAATAATTACTTCCTGCTCTTGATGATAGCCATGATTGTAATAATAAGCAGCTACTTTTTTTAAATATGGTTTAAAAGCTTCGTGTTGAACCCACCAATCAAAATATAATATTTTAGGATTCAGTTTATCAATTATCTCCACTGTTCTTCTTAACCAGTCTTCTAAAAATTCTTTGTTTGGGGAAGGTTGGCTTGAAAAATCATAATTGTCTTGTTCTGGTTCTGATGGCCAATAAAAATCGCCTTCTTTTAAATCATCACCAATATCACTAGGGAACTTTCTACCATGGCTCAAGAAAAACCAATGTTCAGCTCTGTGACTTGAGACCCCAAATTTGAGTCCTTCTTTTTCACATTCATCTCTTACTTCACTTAAAATATCACGTTTAGGATCCATATCAAAAGTATTCCATTTGGAGACTTCACTTTTATACATTTGAAAGCCATCGTGATGTTCCGCAACTTGAACTAAATATTTTGCTCCAGATGATTTTATTATTTCTACCCATTTCTTTGGATTAAAGTTTTCGGCTTTAAAAAGGGGTATAAAGTCTTTATAACCAAAGTTTTTATGTTCACCATAAGTTTTTAAGTGATGATAATACTCCTCTGATCCTTCAATATACATATTTCTTGGATACCATTCATTTTTAAAAGCAGGAATACTATATAAACCCCAATGAATGAAGATCCCAAATTTATCCCTTTTAAACCATTTTGAAATTGATTTTTCTTGAAGCGATTCCCAACTATCACTAAACGGCCCGAGCTTTATCATTTCATCGATTTCCTTAATTGTTTTTGCCATAATTTATCAACCTTAAACTTCTATCTGAGTTTGGTGAATTATATTTTCTAATGATGTTCCAATCGATACTTGGTATAGGCCTTTTTTAACTTCAAATTGTTTTGATACTTCATTATAATAACTAAATGATTCATCATCTAAAGTTAAAGATACTGCTCTTGCTTCACCCTTTTTAATAAATACTTTTTCATAAGCTTTTAAAACCATCGGTTCTTTATTATTGATGTTTTTTAAATAAAGTTGAATAGTTTCAGAGGCATCAAAATTTCCAATATTTTTAATATTTAAATTAAAACTATAGCGAGGATCGTCTAGCTGATTAGTAAATTTATCATATGTAAATTTAGAATAACTTAGACCATGACCAAAAGGAAATTGCGGTTTAATCTTATTCACAAGAAAGTGTCGGTAACCCACATTCTCTTTCTCGTAATAGTGGACATGATCATTTCCAGGAAATTCACCGATTTGATGAGAAGAATAATCCTCGAGTTTCACCGCAAAGGTTTGTGTCAGTTTACCTGATGGTGATACATCACCAAAGATTATACTAGCCAATGCATGACCAGTTTCCATGCCAATATAGCTTGACCAAAGAATGGTTTTGGCTTGAGCCTGCCATTTAGACATGCTTACGGCTGATCCTGATAATAGATGGATAATTGTATTGGGATTTACTTTTAATATCTCGCTAATTAGTTGATCTTGTTCATAAGGCAAATCGATATCGCTTCGATCTTGTCCCTCTAAATCATAATCATGATTTAGACCAGCAAAGATAATAATATTTTCATATTGTTTCGCAAGTTCAATAGCCTCATCTAAATATAGTTTTTGTTTTGCCTTTATTTCATCAGATAAAGTTTTTTCTTTAGCAATTTTCTTTTCTAGACTTAACTCTTGCCAGTGTTTATCATCAGCTGCTTTATCAGGAACATAATAACCTTTAGTATATCTAATATCAACATTCCCACCTAATTTTGTCTTCAACCCCATTAATGGTGAAATTTCATATAAAGCTTTTATTTCTGCACTTCCACCTTTATTTGAATGATGCCTGATAGCATTATCACCGATAACCAATAATTTTTTTATATTTTTATTCAAAGGTAAAACATTATCTTCATTTTTTAAGAGGACTATGGATTCCAAAGCAATTTCGTAGGTAATGTCTTGATGTTCTTTTGTATTATAGACGCCACTTTTACGGTCTTCAGTATCGCCTAACATTTTAATTTTAAACATTGTTCTTAAAATGTTTCTAACTTTATTATCGATATTTTTAATTTCAATCTCACCATTATTAATTTTTTCAATTAATGGATTTGCGAGATAATAGTTATCAAAATTATCAGTTACAGACATTTCAATATCAAGAGCAGCTTCTGCAGCTTCTAAGGTATCATTTACCGCACCCCAATCAGAAATTACTAAATTTTCGTAATTCCATTCTTTTCTTAAAACATTATTTAAAAGCCATTTGTTTTGAGAACAGTAATGACCATTTATTTTATTATAGGCACTCATAATACCATAAACATTTGCTTTGATAATTATTTCTTTGAACGCTTTAAAATATATCTCATATAAAGTTTTTTCTTTTACAATCACATCAACTCCGAGACGATTTGTTTCTTGGTTATTCGCTGCAAAATGTTTAGCACAGGAAATAACATCCGACTCTTGAATCCCTTTAACCATTTGGACTGCTAGTTTACCTATAATAAAAGGGTCTTCAGACAAATATTCGAAGTTTCTTCCGCATAAGGGACTTCTGATAATATTCATACTTGGTGCTAAAATAACATCCTTGCCTCTGCCTCTAGCTTCTCTCCCTAATACTTGTCCATATTTATAAGCTAAGGAATTATTCCAAGTCGAGGCAATTGCACTACCGCTCGGTAGATAAGTGACATAATCATCAGAATGATTTAGGGGAATCCACTTATCATTTAGAAATTCTGCACGAACACCCATTGGTCCGTCAGCCATTTTTAATGGTTTAATACCAAGTCTTTCCACTCCTTTTGTCTGGAATAGACCATCTCCATGAATCATTCCGATTTTTTCTTCTAAAGTTAATTGTTTTAAAATTTCTTCGACTTTTAGATCATAATTATTCATGATTATTTCACCTCATAATTAGGTTCTTTATTGATAATGAAAGAGTCGATAAAGACACCTTTTGTCTGATTTCCTTTTGAGTAAAGGCCAAACATTACTCCAGTAAATGGGGAAGCTGATACTTCAGTTGCTAAGACTTCACTTCTTACTTTTGATAATATTTTAATATTGCCCTCTTCTTTAATTCCAAAATAATAGTTATTTTTATTACCTTGAATAAATAATGTTATTTTTTCAGTTTGATTTGTTAGATATTTTTCATTCTGAACAATATCATAAAATTGTTTTTTAATCTGAATTTCATTTTTATTGTTTATTAATATCGAAACATAGTTATGACTACCATTCAAAATAACAATTCCATTTTCACCGGTAGAGTGAGAAAGATCAATTGTGGAAGTGAATTCAAAATCATATTCCTCCTGGCGGTGCAAAATTAATCTTGGTTTGCCGGAATCACTTATTTCGGTTTCACTTGCATTAATTATTAATCCTAAATCAGAGAAATGAATAAATTCATTATAGTCAGATCGAATTGAACACCATTCATAAGGAACTCTTTTTAATTCTTGCCAGTTATAATGTTTCTCGTTATGTCTATATTGTTCTACATTCATTGTTTCATAGATATTGACTGTTTTACTAAGATTTGGCCAGAAATTATCCCAGTTGATTTTCTTAATAAATACTTCGCGACCCATATTATGCCGTAGTATACCTTTAGGTCTAATCCCTAAAACAAACATGAAATAAGATCCTTCTTTAGTTTGAACTATATCAGCATGACCAATGTTTTGAAAAGGATGATTAGCAAAATCTCGATGGGTTAAAATCGGATTTTTTTCATAAGGAATAAAGGGACCCCAAACAGAATCGGAATAGAACATCGTTACCATATGACCTTCTCTGGTTCCGCCCTCAGCCATGATTAAATAATATCGACCATCTTTTTTATAAATATGGGGGGCTTCAGGATCTCTACCTCCTGAACCATAACATATTTCTTTTGGCTTTGAAGCAACAAAAGTATTCAAATCAATTTCTATTTGTTTTACAACACTCGTTTTATCATTCCAACTTGCATAATGAATATAACCTTTATCATCTTCAATGTAAATTGATGGATCGATACCGTCAATATCTAATAAGATTGGTTTTGACCATGTTCCAAAAGGGTCGGGGGATGTTACCATAAAGTTTTGGGTAAACTTTTTTTCATTTGTGTTAAACATAGTGCCGATAACATAGTATCGCTTTGAATCATACCTAATTGTTGGGGCAAATATGCCTTGAGAATCCGGCAAGTTACCAATCGATAAAGAGCCCATATTATCACTAATAAGAGCAAAATTAATAATTTTCCAATTTACTAAATCTACACTTCTAAAGATTGGTATTAAAGGATAATATTCAAAAGATGATACAACTAAATAATAAGCATCATCATGACCCCTGCAGATGCTAGGGTCGGGGAAGAACCCTCTTATAATCGGGTTTTTAATTTTATAATTATTTTCCATTTACTTATTACCTTTTAAACAATCGTAAAAGATATTTCTTTTACTTTACTCGGACTATCAATATTCAGAAGTGAATGATGATCTTCAAATTGAACATCAAATTGAGTACTTCTTACTTTTAAATTAATGAATTTTATTTTTAAAGGACTACTTGCTTTTAATTCAATCTTAATGTTATTACCATTTTTAATCACCGAAACATAAACTGCTTCCTTTCTATCTTTACTGTAGACAGTTTTAATAGCTTTTTCATTATCAATTAAATTATAGACTTCTAAAGTAAGGCCTTCTTCATAATTATAATCACAATCGTGATTTATTGCCCCAACTGGTAAAATGGTGTTTTCTTTTACCATTAACGGTAAACTAAAATAATCGTATTGTTTTTCATACCAGGAATTACCATCATATTGTTCCTTTGTTTGTAAATCGGTCCATTTACCTTTTGGTAAATAAAATTCACCAATTCCTTGATCATTAAAGATGGGAGCAACTAAGAGGGCATCACCAAACATATATTGTTTATCTAAATAATGCGTATTCTTGTCTTCCATAAATTCCAAAACCATACTACGCATTGTTGGTATACCTTTGATATTTGCTTCATTCGCAATTGCATAGATATAAGGCATTAACTGAGCTTTTAGTTTTGTATAATGTCTTAAAACAGCAACTGCTTCTTCATCATATGCCCAAGGCACACGATAACCAGTACTACCATGTAGTCTTGAATGTGATGAAAATAAGCCAAAAGCACACCATCTTTTATAAACATCAGCAGTTGATGAGCTTTCAAACCCACCAATATCATGACTCCAAAAACCAAATCCTGATAATGATAATGATAATCCACCTCTTAATGATTCAGCCATTGATTCATAATCACTCCAACAGTCTCCACCCCAATGAACTGGGAATTTTTGACTCCCTGCAGTTCCTGATCTGGCAAAAAGAAAGGCTTCACCTTTACCCTTTTTATCTTCTAATAATTCATAAACAATTTTATTAAATAAATATGAATAATAATTATGCATTTTATAGGGATTCGCACCATTATGATAAGTTACATCTAGGGGAATACGTTCGCCAAAATCAGTTTTAAATGTATCAACGCCCATATCAACCAAGGCTGCTAGTTTAGATTGATACCATTTAACTGCTTCCGGATTTGTAAAGCTGGTTGCCACATATCCCATTGCCAAATGTCGTCATTTCGACGTTTTAATAAATAGCCATTTTCCTGACCTTCATCAAACAGATGAGATTCTTGAGCGATGTATGGATTAATCCAAACACATACTTTTAAACCTAAATCTTTGATTTTCTTCAACATCTTTGCGGGATCCTTAAAGACGCGTTCATCCCATAAAAGATTACTCCAATGAAAGTCTTTCATCCAAAAGCAGTCAAAATGAAATACTTTTAAGGGAATGTCTCGCTCTTTCATACCATTGATAAAACTTAAAACTGTTTCTTCATCATAATTGGTTGTAAAAGATGTTGATAGCCATAAACCAAAAGTCCAAGGTTTTGGCATACCAGGTTTCCCCGTTAAATCCGTATATCTTTCTAAGACTTCTTTCATTGAAGGACCATTAAAGAAGAAATAATCAATTGTTTCGCCGTGGACAGCAAATGCAATTTTTTTTACATTTTCACTGCCAACTTCAAATGAAACCCGTTCCGGATGATTAACAAAAATGCCATATCCCTTATTTGTTAGATAAAAGGGAATATTAATATAAGATTGATCACTTGAGGTACCAGCATCTTCGTTCCATATTTCAACAGTTTGACCGTTTTTCACAAACGGAGTAAATCGTTCTCCAAGGCCATAAACATACTCGCCGACACCCAGTGATAATCTTTGTTGCATAAAACTATTATTGTAAGTTGGTTTATCATAGGCTAGACCTGCCCAATCCCTTTTTACATATCCTAAATCACGATTGGCTGATTTAGTTAATAAAACTCCTTCACGATAGTAGGCCATCTTCCAATCTTTTTTATTGATTACAAGTTTCAATGTTCCACTAGTAACAATAATTTCTTCTTCACTTGAAATATAATCAATCGGTCTATTTGGTAGGTTTAATTCAAAATCAACTTTACTATCTTTAATACCTTTAAAGTGAGTTGTTTTTACCCTAATTACCTCATCAAAAGGAATTGAAATTTCAATTGTTAAAAGGACTCCACCAAGTGTATCACCACGATGTCTAATATTTTGTGTTGGAGCGGTTATTATCAATTTATTATCGACAACTTTTTCAAAATAAACTTCTTTAGGGCTAAATATTTCCACGCCTTTTTGTAATAGCCATTCACCATTTGCAAATCTCATGATAATTTTAAGTGTAGAAAGTTCTCTACACTACTCCTTTCTTTTTAGGTAAATTTAAATGTTTTAAAATCAAAGGAGCTCCCCGGAAGAAAAATAATTTCAACTTGATAACTTCCTTTAATTGGTTTAACTTTGAATGTTTGCTGACTAAATACATCTACTTGCCTAAATTCAACTTGATAAGTCTCTCTATTACCATTAATATTTGTCAATTGAATTCTAATTGAATTGTCATTAGCTCTTGCCTTTCCTTCAATGGTAATCTCGTCAACTTCTTCATCAAAAAATAATTCGTTAAAGATAAATGTAGTATTATTACCTATTTCTGAGAAACCCCAATCCTTAATCAGATAATGATCACCATAGTAAGTATTAGCATCTTTTATCGAGATTATTTGATTGGAGTGACTTATTCTGTTAAAATAAAAACCTTTAAAATGAACAGCCCTTTCAAAAACGAATTTAAGATCAACAATTTTCCCAATCTCTTCTGGAAGTAAATAGGATTGTTCTTGATAAACATTCCAAATTGTTTCTTTATGGTAAATAACCCTATCTAAATATCTAAAATCGTGACTGCCAATTTCTTTGTAATACATTTCAATCCATAAAGGATTGCTTTCAAATGAAAAAATTGAAAGTGTAATTTTTTCACTACGATGATTCCCAAAGTCAATATTATGATAAATAACTGAAGTTCTATCATTACTGCTAGTGGCGATCCCAAATTCATTTCCAGCTTTAATTTCGCCAAAAGATTGGTCGAATAAACCTGCTCGAATCAAACTAAAGGGGTCTTTATAAGCAGGTGTAATATCAGAAACAGCAAAATTTAATTCAGAAATAACCGCTGCTTGCTTTTTATGATTCTTAACTGCTGCTCTTAAAACAAACTCACCGTCTTTAACACCTTCTAAAATAACACCATTATCACAATTTTTTATTATTGCATTATCGGTTGGAATTCCCTTTTTAGTAACAATACTCCAAATGATTTCATTTAGTTTATTATTGAAAGGTTCAGCTTCTGCTCTAACAAATAGATGATTGTTTTCTTTGTTTATCAAATGATTCTTAGTAGATAGTTTAATACTTCTCACCAGTGTAGTTAATTTATTTTGAGGGAAAGCATTCAATATTTGCGATGATCTAATATTATAATTACTGTTTTTCGCAAATTCTTGTTCAATGCTTAAAGGTACTTCTTTTGTTTTTATTTCAATTACTTTAGCTGTTATTTGACTTGACTTAATTGTAACATAAATTGTTCCCGCTTGATACATTGAACCAACAAAAGCCTTTAATTTCCCTGAAAATAAAGGTTTAATCTGTCCTTTATATGGCGTAAAATCGGTACTATCACCATTATCTAAACCTAGTAATTTACCTGCACCAGTCACTATTACTTCAATGACTTGATTATCATCTTCTACTAAATTGCCTTCACCATCAAGGGTTTCGATAATTATTTCTGAAACATCGTCACCATCAGCTTTTAACACTAAGTTTGATACGGTTATTTTAAAGTCTACCGGATTAGAAAAGGTTTTTTTAATAACTTCTGCTATTACTTCATCATTTTCATTATGAGCAATGGCTTTCAATTCTCCTTTTTCAAAAGGAACTTGCCATGTCGGTATTATATCTTGATCTACTTCAATATTTAAGTATTTACTACCAATCAGTTTATTATTTAGATACAACTCTACTTTCTTCGCATTCGTCGCAACTCTAACATCAATTAATTGCCCTTCGTTAAAATTCCAATAAGGAAAAACATGTAAAACTGGATTGCCATTTTTCAACCAACTTGCTTGACGTACATAAAAAACATCTTTTGGAAACCCAGCTGTATCTATTTGTCCCATATAGGCATTTTTTGTATCATATGGTGTTGACTCACCAAGATAATCATGCCCAGACCAGATAAATTGACCCAGTGAATATTTTATATCACGGTCAACAGTTATTGATGCTTCTAATGATTTAGAACCCCAACTTGTTAGACTATTACCAAGTGAAGAACATTGTTTATCTTCATGATAATATATTTGTTCATTAAGTGGAAAATGATATATACCTCGACTCTGAACAATCGAGGATGTCTCACTACCAAATATGATCCAATCAGGATACCTTTGATGATGCTCATCATAAATATGTTCTAAATAATTATAACCAACAACTTTTAATTCATCGGCGGCTTTTTGGGTATTTTCACCAATTAAAAAATTTGAACTAATCGTAACTTTCCCATTCTCTAGTGGGTCATACTGTAAGATTAAATCCCTTAGCATTTTTACAATTTCAATCCCCTTAGGCGAAACATGGGTATCATATATTTCATTACCAATACTCCACATTAATAATGATACATGATTACGATCACGTTTAATCCAACTTTCAACATCTTTTTCTACCCATTTATGAAAGAATCTTGCATAATCAAATTCGTTTTTTGGTAATTCCCACATGTCAAATGCTTCTGAGACAATTAAAAAGCCCATTTCATCAGCTAATTCCATAAGTTCCTTAGCCGGAACTGAATGTGCACATCTAATGGCATTAACACCCATTGCTTTTAAGTTTTTCAGTCTTTTCTTTAAAGTTGGTTTAGAAAAGGCGGCTCCAAAAGCTCCTAAATCATGATGTTCACAAACTCCATTCAATTTAGTTTTTTCACCGTTAAGGATTAAACCTAAATTAGGATCCATTTGAACATCCTTAAAGCCAAAATATGATGTTATACTATCAACTTTTTTATTATCACAATAGAGGTTTGTTATTAATTTATATAAAAAAGGATTATCAGGCGACCAATTAATTTTATCTTCAATCTTCATATTTACTTGATTAAGGCATCTTGACTCTGAAACTTTGATTGAATCAATTAGTTGATCCCCTTTAAGGATATTGTGTTCTAACACAATATCCTTAAGAAGATTCATTTTTGTTTGAATATTAATTTCACCTATTCTCGCATCCGTATGAATATAGATACCATTTGTTTTAAGATGATTTTCTTGTTTTTTAACTAAATAAACATTTCGGTAAATACCGGCACCAGAATACCATCTTGAATTTGGATGTTCATGTAAAACCTTTACAACCATAATGTTTTCGCCATCTTGACATAAATCTGTGATATCAAATTCAAATGATGTATAACCGTTTTTCCACTCTCCAACTTCTTTATTATTAAGATAGATTGTAGAGTTCATATAAATACCATCAAATCTAATGAAATACTTACAGCCATTTGCTTTATTTAAAACAAATTTCTTGTAATACCATCCGCTTGAAGTTTCATATAAATCATCAACTTGATATATTAACCAATCATGTGGTAAAACGATATCGCTAAAGTTACTTAAAGTATCAAGGGCTTCTTCATAACCACAATTAAGTGGTTTTTTAGAAAACTTCCAAAAATGGTTAAACTCTATTTGATCATAATTTTTATGGTTGTTGAAAAGTTTCATTAAATCACCCTTTTATTGTGGTTTAAATTCAAATGTAATTTCTACCGTCGTAATTTCTGGTAAAGCTTCTGGATCAACAATGACTGCTGTTGCATATTGTTTTAACTTTGGATTAAGTACTCTTGCTTCTTCAGGAGCAGATGGAACCCAAGCATTATAAATATTAACTCTAGTAGTGTTTTGGTCATCACTTGTTGTGTAATAAATTTTATTGCCTATATTATAAACTACATCATTAAATTTTAATTCAATTATTTGAATAATATGGTCAGGGAAGAATTTTTCACCATTATAAATACCTAGTGCCATAAAACCAATAGAATTTGCAAGTCCAGCACCACTACCGGTAAAATCTATCGATACTGTATATGTACCTGCCTCTTCTATTGTAACATCAATTCCTGTAACACCATCAGTCCGACTATTTGGTTTATATTCATCACCAACACTATAATTTACACCCCAATCAGAACTTGCAAACATAATCCAACCTATAGTTTTATTTTTAAATTCAGCATAACCAGAATCAATATCTCTCTGATGTGCTGCAGCTAGTGAAGCATCTAAAGAGTTTTGAGCAGCTGATTTTATTTCTTCTTTTGTCATATTTTTCTGTGCTAAGAGACTTCTTGAAGTAAACAACTCAGCAAATTCTTCATCGTACATGGCTAATTCTTCTCTAACAAAGAAAGTACTGGCATCCCATAAAAGCGGAACATAGCCGTATAAATCGGTGTTATCTAAGAAGTTCTTTGTATAATCAAGAATGTTATCTTTTATTTTACCGTCCGGTGTTGGTAAGACACCATATTCACCGATAACAATGCCATAACCTAAATTAGTGAATTTAGTTAATGATTCAAAACTTTCATTTTGATAAACAAAATCATCCTCTATTCCCCAAGTTGAAACACTTTGCAATGTATAATCCGAGGGATCGTAATAATGCACAGACAACAATAATTTATCTTTAGCCGTGTCGGTTGGCATATTGAATCTTTCATCTAAAGTTTTTTTGAAATCCGTATTATAACCGGCAATAAGTAAAAATCTATCCGCATTTTTACTACCGGTAGACCGGATAGTATCAACAAATAATTGATTAATTCGATTTGCCTCAGTATACGTTTCTTCTTCGGTTAAGATACCTCCCACACCATCTATTTCATCATTTAATCGATGTCCTAATTCTTCATTTGCTGATTCAAAAATTAATTTATATGAATAATCTTTAAAATGTTGACCAATTTGTGTCCACATAGATATATATAAATCATTAGCAATCTTTCTTAAGTTTTGATCACTTGATCCAAACATACCCCACCATCCGCCTGACCAATGTTCATTAATAATAACAAACATATCCTCCTCTAAAGCATAATTAGCGATTTCTTCAACCCGTTTTATATAATCGGGATTAATCGTATAATTTTTGTTTTCATAATCAATTGTATTAGTCCAAGCAACAGGTATTCTTAAAGTATCAAAACCGGCTTCTTTCATACCTTTGATCATTTCCTTAGTTGTAATCGGTTGACCCCAAGCCGTTTCATATTGAGAAACATTGCCATTAATGCCAACTGACGCCCGACCATAAGCTTCCATTGTATTACCTAAATTAATACCATTACCCATGATTTCTGTAACTTCAAGTGAAGTCATATCTTTTAGTAATTTTTCTTTATCATCGGTTTTTGTACAACCAACAAAAAGGATCGTAAATGCGAGTAAAAGAAATAAAAATGCTGTTTTTTTCATTTTCTAAAGTTCCTCTTTTCCTTCCAAACTATTTTTTTAAAAAGGTAGTATTAATACCACCTTGTTATAATCATTATACTGACAAATTCGATTTTTCAATATCTCTAAATATTTTTCTTGCGAAACCACTTATTGCAAGAAAAATTGTAACGGGTCCAATGAAAATTCCAATAAATATTAATATTTCATTGAAAATAAAGAAGACAATTAAGAAACCAACTGCAATCCATAATAGAATTGTTCTAAAGAAATATTTATAAACAATTTCCCTTGAAAGCTCAAAACTTCTCAGAATTGAATTGTCATATCTTGCAAGTAAGGGATAGACATAGGTTATATTGGCTAATCCCACGAAAAAGATAACGATTCCCGCAATTAAAAAGATTATGGGGTTGTCTTCTAATTTATTAAACAATTCAAAATTCAGGTAGCAACAATACGCTATTGCGATTGTTATTAGTCCTAAAATTATGCCTTGTTTTAAATTTAATTTAAATGATTGAAAAAATTGACTAAAAACATTTCCTTCTTCATTGTTCACCATTTTTAATGTAACACTGAAAACGGCTATTGTTGAAGCGCCAATGGTTACAATAGGTAAACTAAATAATACCCAAATAAAATTAAGTTTTAAAACGGTCCAAAGGGTATCCATAAATTTATAAAATTTACTATTGATACCAAACATTATTTTCCTCCTTAATAATTTATTTGGGTATTTTATTTTAATCGGCTTTTGCTGCCTCTTCTAATGCATGTCTAATTGCTGCTTGTTCTAATGCCCAATCTCGACATTCAGCATAGCCGTAGTCATTCGCATTATTACGCATTTGTCTGACAAGCATATTATATTCTCCAGTGGTTTTCGCATACATGGCCCGCCAAGAATAATCAACAATGGTTTTTGTCACTTGTGCCCATTTAACTTTCAATTCAGCGTCCCTTACACCTATTGAAAAACTTGTTCCCGGCGCAACTCGATAGTTCGTTTTTTCCATATAATCCTGAGGATTTAAACAATCATATAATTCCCGCCAATTAGTTTCAGTCTGATTTCTGGGCGCAACTTGATTACTCTTCCAGAAGTCCCAGTGATATTCTTCGCCATTAGAATTAGGGTTAATGGCATCTAAGGACCAGGTTGTATTATTTATTTGGAATGAGCCATCCCTAAATGTTCCATTATAACCGGTCTCTTTCGGGAAAGCAGTATCTTGATTGTCGCGCATAGTTCTACCTAATTCAGTAAAATAAGTATATCCTTCATCATCATAATCCCAAGTAATACCTTGCGGACCATATTCAGAAGTCATTCTGCCTTCAGGTGTAGATAACCAGTTAATAATCTCCATACATAATTCTGGATATTGCGTTTTTGCGCCAATCGACCAAATCCGATCGCCACCTAAAACATTCTCACCATAAACTAAGGTCCTGGCATTTTCCGGAACTAATGGTAGCATCATTTTTCCTGCTTCAATATTCTCAGGTGTATTAAAAGGGATTGATCCTGAATAATTGAAGATTGAGAAAAAGGTTCCCCCATTTATTACTTTAGAAATCATATTATCAAAGGTGTTTGTCATTGAATCTGGATCTAACAAATCGGCAACATATAATCTGTTGAAGAATGATAACATTTCCAAATAGGGACTATTATCATCTAAGGCACCGAAATATTCGCCGGTTTCAGGATTATATAAACCAATACCTAATTCATCTAATCCATAATATGCAGTTGCCATAGCTTTTACATACATTACCATATCTCCATCCCAATCCGGCCATAAAGTCGCGGCATAGGTTGGATTGCCAATATCATCTGTAGGTTCGATTTCCTTCATCTGGACTAATAAATTAAAATAATCATCTAGGGTTTTAACTTCAGGTCTTCCAAGTTCATCATATAAATCCCATCTAATATCCCAAGTATAGAAAAACGATGAATGATTCTCACTTGATGAAGCAACATTATGACCAAAGCCGTAGATAGTTCCCCCTGATAAATTGCGATTTTTTTCTAATGCTTGGGACATGTTTTCATTAATGTAAGGTCCATATTCATCCAGTAATCCGTCTTCTTCCCAATCAAATAAAAAACCAGCATTGACAGCATTCATATATTCTTCGCCATCGCCACCCCAAACAACGATATCACCTAGATTACCTGATTCCATCCTTGTTTCATAAACACCATCTAGATCCTGTATTATTGTAATCTTAACATTAAATCTTTCTTTTACTTCTTGAGCAAACCATCCGGTCATTTCACCGGAATAGTTCGCCAATTGACTATAAACAGTTAAATTAATTGTATCTTTACCATTACATCCAAATAATCCTAAAATAAATGATGCCATTAAAATAAAGACTAATATTTTTTTGTTTTTCATTTTCTCTCTCCTTTCGGAATTATTTTATCCTTTCACCGCGCCAAGCATTATCCCTTTTTGAAAATATCTTTGCATAAAAGGATAAACTACTAGAATGGGGATGATTGTTACCATTGAAATTGTATATTTTAAAACTTTTAAATTCAATACATGGGAAACAGTAGATCCGGGCGATGACTGAATAATCTGTTCTATGTTACTCGCCGTTGTTAGATAAATAAACAAGCGGTGCTGCAATGTATATAAACCGGGCGAGTTTTGCATTAAGATAATTGAATCAATAAACGAGTTCCAATGACCAACAGCCCCAAAGACAGCAATAGTAGCTAAAATCGGTTTACATAAAGGTAAGATAATAGATCTAAACACTTTAAAATAACCGGCACCATCGATAAAAGCGCTTTCTTCTAATTCTTTTGGTATTGATTCAATATAAGTTTTTACTAAAATAATGTTAAAAGGGGCTACAATACCGGGAATAATATAACCTAATATATTATCAGTTAAGCCTAACATTGATATTGTTAAATACCAAGGAATTATACCAGCATTAAAATACATCGTTATTATTAAAAACCGATACATAAACTTACGGCTTTTCATTTCTTTTTTTGTTACCAAGTAACCAATAAATGCAGACGCCATAACCATTAACGACGTACCTATAACAGTTCTAGTTGTCGTTACAATAAATGATTTCATTAAATCATTTACCGACCTCAAAGCGATATAGTTTTTTACATGTAGACCCCGAGGAACAAAATTAATCACTCCTCTTGCAACCAAATCATTATCGGATATTGTATTAATAAATATGTAATAAAACGGAAAAATACATAAAAATGTAAATAGGAAAAATCCAATATAGTTAAATATATTAAAGATGCTTACAGATTTTTTTCTGATTGATTTCTTCATTTCTACCATAGTATATACCTCTAAAAAATACTTTCTTCTCGAACCAGTTTTGAAAAACGGTTAACAACAAATAGTAAAGTAATACTAATGATTGATTTAGCCATTCCCACAACTGTTGAGAGCGGTATATTACCATCTTCTAAACCTAATTGATAAACATATAAATCTAAAACTGTAATTTTAGCCTCATTTGTTGAATTTTGAAATACTAGATACTGATCCATGCCATTGCTCAATATCGAAGCAACTGATAAAGTTAATAAGACAAAAAATGTCGGTAGTAAGGCCGGAATTGTAATATAACGCATTTTTTGAAAACGATTTGCACCATCAATGTCTGCAGCTTCATACATTTCAGGATCAATACTGGAGATAGCGGATATATAAATAATTGCACTCCAACCCAATCCCTTCCATGTTCCTAAAGCCCACATTTTAATCCAAATAAAATTACTACTATTTAAATAATTAGTGGAACTTTCAATTCCCAGCACATCAGTTAGAAACTTATTAACGAAGCCGTCGGTTGAGAAAATAGCAAGCGCTAAAGAATAAACGATAACCCAGCTAATAAAGTTAGGTATTGTAGTAAATGATTGTACAAAACGCTTAAATTTATTGCTTGTTATTTCTGCTAAAAATATAGCAAAAATCATCGGTAACCAACTGGTTATTAAACCCAGTCCGCTCATTGCTAGAGTATTCCCTAATACACTAGCTATTTTTTTTGCTGTGGCCGGATTTTTGAATAAATAGACAAACCATTTAAACCCGACAAAATTATCCCAACTTAAGGTTCCACCCGGTGTATAGTCAAAGAATGCATAACGCCATCCAAGTAAGGGTAAATATGAAAATGCAAAAATTAACGCTACAAATGGTAAATACATCACTAGTAATTGATATGGTCGATCCATCTCATACTTTTCTTCTTTTTTTGGTTTTGGTGTTTTCATTAATAATATTAATGACAGTAATAAACAAATGATACCTAAAGCTAAAAACAGATAAATAGAAGATGGTAAACCTGGTTGAACCCTATCAAAATTGCTTGTTTTATTAAAACTACTATAAGCAAGGAAAATCCCGGATAGTCCTAAAATTGAAACTACACTACCAAGTAGAGTCAATTTATTAGATAGGTTTTTAAATTTTTTATTTCCGACTAAAAAGGCGGAGCCGACAAGTGTTGTAAAGATACCGAGAATACTTAATAGACACGTAATAAATAAAATTACAAAATCACTTTGACTAACCCATTGATTTCTCATTGCTCTTATTGCTTCACTTATTAATTTTGAATAAGAAACTGCCGATGTGAAAAACGACATTGTTTTATTTATTAAAATCGTAACTCTAGCAGGATTTAATGACGGAGCAAATAAGAAAACTGTCATCATCACAACCGCTAAAATTAATGATTTTTCTAGTATGTTTAACTTCATTTTCCTTTCTTTTGTCATTCTTTCCTCCTAGATAACAATTATACAATGAGTAGTATGAGAAGTTAAACTTCTCATACTACTATTATTTAAACAAATGTTTTATGATCTTTTTTTAATAACTACAAAGTAAACAACTACACCAATACTTACAACTGCAACAGAACTTAATGAAATCCATAACCATGTTAAATCTGGAGCTTCATCTGGATCTGTTGGATCTGGATCAACTGGGTCTGGATCAGTGTCTTCTCCCTCAATACCTGTACCTGATAATGTAAATTCAACTTTAATTTCAGTTTCTGGTTCTAATAATAAAGGATCAACTACCGGCTTATCTTTTGTACCAGTACCATGAATATTGAATAATTCTAATCTTAGACGACCATTACCTTCAATATCGCCCTTAAGAATATTACCATTATTAACTGCTACTTCAACACCATCTACGAATACTTTTACAGTAACTTCTAAATCAGTATCTGTCAAGCCTCCACCGGCTTTTTCTTTTAAAGTTCCTAAGTGGACCATTGCTTCTCCTAAATCAATAATATCAACTAGGAAAACTTCAGCAGTTACTGCTTTTCCGGTTGCCTCAAAATCAGCACCTTTAATATAAACTGTATAGGTACCATCACCAGTTACAAGTGCATCTCCTGCATATTCTCCATCAGTAACATATCTTTGCCAACCACCGTCTTTTGCGGAAAACATCATGAATGCTCTAAATGATTCTGGCATTTCATATGGCGGTATAATTATCGGCGCTCCAACAGTGATTGTAAAGGTAATTTCAATTTTTCCAACATTTTCAAATGCTGGTGTTTCTTCGGTTTTATAAAGTGGCTTTGCTGATGCATTTGTGAGAACTTGATGAGCAGCTACTCTACCTTCGCTAATTTCATCGACATATTTATTTAATAAATTTAACCTTGTTTGTTTGCCTTCGCCAGCGACATAGTGAACGCCCAAGTCAACTTCTACACCATCAATTTTAAAAGAATCAATTCTAATATAATTGAAGGGAAAATAATCTTCACCTAGTTTAATTTCTAATCCCAACATATCAATATTTGGTAAAACTCCACCAGTAACACCTGTAAAATCAATTGAAGCTGTATATTGACCATAGCCAGTAATTACAGAATCAGTTGCGACGATATTTGCTGTGTTATCTGAATCGCCTTCGCCCCAATATTGAACATCGTATTTACTATCGGAAACAATAATGTAACCCTTAGTGCCTTCTGCCGGTAGTTCAACTGATTCTTCAGGAATTGAATTGATTGGTGCACCATGTTCAAGACTAAATGTTACTTGAATAGTTCTAACTTGTGTTGTTTCATCTTTTGTTGTACCAATAGGTGATGGGGTCATCTCTTCTGTTAAAAGTCCTTCAAAAGTACGACCTTCTTTAATTTCATTGACCCATTCGTTATATAAATTCACTCTGGTATCGTTTTTATTGTCAGATGCTGTATAAGTTTCATCTAATTCAACTTCTTCACCATTGATTAATAGTTCTTTAATAACCATTAAATTCGTTGGGAATTTATGTTCGCCATTTAATATTTCTACATCGAGAAAACCGATACCGGTTCCATAACCAACTATTGCTCCCTCTTCATCTTTAATTCCAGCAAAGTCTAATGATACAGTATAATCTGTAAAGTTTTCAGTAACATCAACTGTTTCGACAGCAACGCCTTCATATACACTACCATTATACCAATGTTGAACTTTCCAGTCTGCTGAAGCATATTGAATATATGCTTTTGATACTAAGGTTTCTGGTTCATTAAGATCAAATTTAATACCTTCAACAATTGTAAAAGTAATTTCAATCTTTGTAATATCAGTTAATTCAGAAACATCAACTGGATTAGGTGTAACTGCAGCTGTTCCAGTAAGCGATCTACCTGATGTAGCTGTAGTTGCCCAAGGATTACATAGATTTACTCTAGTATCAGTGTTTTCAGCAACAGTATATGTTGAACCAACTTTGTCAAGTTTTACATCGTTAACTTTAATTTCATTAATTACGATGTGATCTTCTGAAAATACTTGTTCACCGTTTTTAATATCCAGTGCCCAGAAAAAAACGTCTGATAAAACACCGCCTTCAACGCCAGTAAAATCTAAGCCAACTGTGTATTGGCCTCTTTCTGTTACGACTTGATTCGAAGCAACAACACCTGCGGTATTATTGTCTCCTCCAAAGAAATGTTGGACACCCCAACCATCATTACTAATACCAATAAAAGCAGTCATTTCTTCATCTGCTGCATTTACATTGGTACTAAGAATACCGATACCAAATACCGTGATAAACATAAATATTACGGCACTTAATAATTTTTTGAAAGCTTTCCTCATAACTTCCTCCTCTTTCATTTAATTATTATTTTAATTACCAAACCGATTGAATAAAGCGTTTTCAAAGTTTATAAAAAAATAAAATTGAATTTTTTTATCTTCGTGCTCGTGCACACCAATATAATAACATTATCCAACGATTATGTCAATAGTTAATTTAAGCGCTTTCAAGTTTTCGCTTATTTTTCCACTGTAAATTTCATATTCATTAACTGAACTTTATTACCGGTTATATTTTGTTTTTCAACCGGACTACTATTGTAAACCAAATAGTCTCTAACAATTTGAATCGAGCGGCTCCCTTGCTTATAAGGTTGTTGGGTGATTGTCGCTAGTATCCTACCTTCTGCTAAAGCTTTTCTAACTGCTTTAGTTTCATCAACTGTAATGACTTTAATCTTTGATTCCATCTCATCTAGTGCTTTTAGGCCACCAGATATTCCAGCTGCCGCATAATAGATTAAATCAGTTTCATTATTTTCAATTATTTGTTTTGTTAAAAGATAAGACTGTTCATCATCATCCTGGTTTTCAAAAGTGTCTACTTTAAAGCCTTGATTATTAAAAACCTTTTTAAACCCTTCAATTCTCTCAACATGTCCCCTAATTTTATATGATCCAACAATAATCGCAACATTTCCACCATTTGGCAAAGCGATGTTAGCGATATCTCCACTTAATTGTCCACTGTTGAAATAATTACAGCCAACAAAAGCTAACTTATTAATATCAATATCATTATTCATTGTTACAATAGGAATTTTAATTTGATTTAGTTTATCTATAATTCTTTTTGTATTAAAAGGATTAATAATTAAAGCATGGATATTTTCATTCAGAATATTTTCAATAGCTTCTATTTGTTTTTCTTCATCATAACCTTTATATTTTCTAATAATCAAATTGATATTGCTATGTTTATTAGCCTCAAAAACCAAACCATCTAAAACGTAATCAAAAAACTCATTTCCAATATTATTGATAACTACACCAACACGGTAGATATTTTTTGAGTTAACTAAATCTTGAGCAGAGCGGTTTGATTTATAATTATATTTTTTAATTATGTAAGCAATTTTTTTAACATTTTCTTCACTAACCCCGCCACGATTATGAATAACACGATCAACTGTCCCTCTTGAAACATTAGACAATTCAGCAATTTTTTTAATTGTAATAGCCATGTGGTACCTTCTTCCTAATTATCTACTATCTTTTTATGTAAAAAACGGTTTTATGTTTTCATATAGTTGTAAATAACAAGCGTATTTCTTTTGATAAATTAAAACATTTTTTTCGTTTGGAATAAATTCCTTTTCCACTTTTACAATATCCCGACAGGCATCAGTTACATTTTTATATAGACCATCACCAACCATTGCCATAATTGCAGCACCTAATGATGAGCCTTCAGTTACTCTTGGTTTTTGAACTTCAATATTAAATATATCTGCAACCATTTGGCACCAATGATCATTTTTAGAACCACCACCTGTAATTCTAATTTGGTTAGAATGACCATTTAAACCTTTAATAACTTCATAGCAATGACGAAGTGAATAAACAACACCTTCAATTACAGCTCTACTAAAGTTTTCGATTTTATGGATTGAGGTAAAACCACAAAATGTTCCTTTTGCAAGTGGGTTATTAATTGGTGATCTTTCACCGGATATATATGGTAAGTAATAAATTGAATCATCAATATCAGTTTTGACTAAATCATCAAATATTTCATTATAACTCTTATTGGGTAAAAATGATTCTTTCCACCATTTAAATGAACCTGCCGCCGCAAGTGTAACCCCCATCAAGTGATATTTATTATTTGCATGAGCAAAGGAATGAATAAATGATTTTTTGTCAACCGAATACTTATCGCTGGCAACAAAGACGACACCACTTGTTCCAAGTGATATATTAATATCGCCATCATTAACAGTACCCGTTCCAATGGCACCAATTGCTTGGTCCCCACCACCAACAATCACTTTAACATCGTTTTTAATGTTTAGTTCTTCTAATATTGTTTTATCAATAAAGCCAATGACTTCATTACTTTCCAATACTTTAGGTAATTGTTTTATATTTATCCCTAAAAAATCTAATATTGTTTGACTATAGATTTTATTTTCAACATTAAATAACAATGACCCAGAAATATCTGTAACATCGGTTACAAATTTATTAGTTAATTTATAAACTAAATAATCCTTGGGTAACATTATTTTTCTAATATTTTTGAAATTTTTAAATTCATTATTTTTAACCCATAATATTTTAGGGGCGGTAAAACCTGTTAAAGCAATATTTCCTGTTTCTAATATAAGTTTTTCGACAGTAATACTATTATTTATTTCATTTGTTTCTACAATAGTTCTTTGATCATTCCATAAAATCGCCGGTCTAATAACGCGATCATCTTTATCTAAAATAACTAAGCCGTGCATCTGGCCAGAAAAACTAAGGGCTTTAATCCGTTCTTCATAACCTCTAATACAATTTTTTAGAGCTTCTAATGTACTATTATACCAAATTTCAGGGTTTTGTTCTGTCCATAATGGCTTAGGGGTTAATAGCTCATAATTTTCGGTTACGCTATTTATCACATTCCCATCTTTATCAACCAAAATAACCTTAACACCTGTTGTTCCTAAATCAATGCCAATATACATAACAAACCCTCTCTTCTTATTTATTTTTATGAAAACAATATCTGATTTAAAATGCTTTCTAAATACTCTTGACGACCACTTTCTACTTTTAAGTCATCAATACTTAGTGCATATTGATAAAGTTCTTCTAATGTAACTTCTTCGTTTGTTATTTTTTTACCAATCCCATGATTAAATGAATCATATCTAACTTCCACAAATTCATCTAATCTACCATCTTCAATGATGGCAACTGCTTTTCTCAAACCAAGAGCATAGGTGTCCATTCCTAAAATATAAGCAATTACTAAATCTTCAACTGTATTAGATGCTCTTCTTGTTTTCGCATCAAAGTTAATTCCGCCATTTTTAAAGCCACCAGCTTTTAAAATTTCATACATAGCCATTGTTGAACCATAAACATTTATTGGGAAATGATCGGTATCCCAACCTAGTAAAACATCACCTTCATTAGCATCAATTGAGCCTAACATATTATCAATAGCTGCTGTACGAAGTTCGTGTTGGAATGTATGACCAGCAAGGGTTGCATGGTTTGCTTCTATATTAATTTTAAAATCATTCATCAAATCATGTTTTCTTAAAAACCCTATTGCTGTAGCGGTATCAAAATCATACTGATGTTTTGTTGGTTCCATTGGTTTTGGTTCAATTAAGAAATCACCCTTAAACCCTTGTTTACGCCCATAATCTCTTGCTAATTTTAAAAACTTTCCTAAATTATCTAGTTCTTTCCCCATATCAGTATTCAGAAGTGTTTCATAGCCTTCTCTGCCACCCCAAAATACAAACCCTGTACCACCTAGTTTAATGGTGGCATCAATGGTCTTTTTCACTTTAGCTGCTGCTATTGCATAAACATTAGCATTTGGTGAGGTTGCAGCTCCAACCATAAATTTCTTATCGGTAAAATTATTGGCCGTTCCCCAAAGTAGATTTTTATGATATTTGTTCTGAAGTTCGCCGATGTACTCAACCATTTGATCAAATAAATCAAATGTTTCTTTTAAATCCTTTCCCTTAGGTGCAATATCAACATCATGGAAACAATAATAATCTATGCCCAAGATATTCATCAATTCAAAACCAAAATCAGCTTTTGCTTTAAACTGTTCTAAGGGATCGCTTTCCCCAAATGTTTTATCTGATGCTGGTTCACCAAACATATCTGCCCCTTCCGCAACAAGAGTATGCCAATAACTCATTGCGAATTTTAAATGGTCTTTCATTTTTTTTCCTAAAATAACCTCTTCAGGATTATAATGCTTAAAACTAAATTTCTCTTTATTTTTACTACCTTTATACTGAATCTTCCCTATTTTTCGCAAATCTTCAATTTTCATTTTTACTCTCCAATCAAAATCAATATCTAATTATTGTGCTCGTGCACATACCTTTATGTTATCATTATAAATATTGTTTGTCAAGAAGAAAATAGAACGGTTTCTTAAAGACAGTATCTTCTCCACATGGCGATTATCCGAGTGAATTTGGTCAAATAATTTTACCAGTGAAAACGTTTTGTATAAAAGGCCAAAAGTTAAGATTTAGGTCTTAACACAGAACTTTTTATTAATGGAAATGGAAATCTTCAGGTAATCAAGAAATTATAGAACTTTTTGATGATCTCGGCTATATTTTTACCTACGGATTTTACTGTTTTGGTATCAGAATCACAAATAGATTAAATTTAATAAATGAAAACTTAGATTCAAATAAGATATCCGTTCTTAAGAATTTCAAAAACACAGAAGTTTAACTAGCGAAAAACTCCAATGACGGTGGGTTAATTGGTGCTATCATTCATCATCGAAATCTTTATCAGATTTGATTACATAAATATAAGGTTAGAAAGGTTAAAGGTGAAGTAATAGGAAACCCTATTTCTTCACCTTTTTTATATCGTTTTTATATAATCTTAAAACAAAGTTTATTCTAGAATCTGCCAAGAGAGTGTCGGGAAGGAGCCTTCCGTAAATGTCCAAATATCATTTGACCACAACAGTGTTTCGGTAAGGAAGGTATGAGATTGAAGATTATTAAATTCTGTTTCAATGCCCTCGAAAATATTTGCTTCATAGTAAACACCAAAGAAAGGATTCTCTAAATAGAAGGTTTGTTCACTGCTACGATAGCAAAGATTTAATGTTGTACCGGAATCTGATCCTGAAAAACCGCCTGCTAAAATCATACCGTCCCCAATAACCCTTATGTTTCCGGTTGCAAAACAACTAGTTATTGTACCACCTGTATATGATCCTATAAAGCCACCAGCCATAATATCAGCTGAAGTAGCATCAATATGACCTAGGGCATAGCAGTTGGCTATTGTCCCATAATTATTATCTCCAACTAAGCCACCCACAATAGTCAATGAATAATTATATGGATCTTCACTAATAATCGTACTTCCTACAACTCCTTGGGAATAACAATTGATAATACTTCCAGAATTGCTCCCCACCAAACCACCTATAAGAAAAAGTCCATAGGAAGAGAGGTAATTAACACTTACATTCCCAGAGGTATAACTGCCAGATATTATCCACTGATTCTCTCCTGTTAAGCCCCCTGCACTAGCAAATTCATCAGCATAAGCATCTACATCTCCTGTAGCATAGCAGTTAGTAAGTGTTCCTTGATTATATCCTACTAAGCCCCCCGCAAATACATATATAGAGGTAGCACTTACATTTCCTGTAGCATAGCAATTAATTATTGCACCGTTTTTATTTTCCCCAACTAAGCCGCCTGCATAAACAGTAGAATAACCAGATGTAATACTTACATTACCCATAGCATAGCAGTTTATCATTGTTCCTTGATTGCTCCCAACCACAGCACCTGAATAATTTACGTTGCTGTTGTAAGTATTAATATCAAGGGTTTCAACACCAAGGTTTTTAATAGTTCCGTAATTTATCCCAAATAACCCCACATAGTTATGTGAATCAATTATACTCAAATTAGATACTTTATAACCATCACCATCAAATGTGCCGTACAATGTCATCGGAGTCCATTCCATACCATCTAAGTCTATATCACAGGTAAGGATGTAATCTAGGATTAAAAATCCTCCCGAAAGGCTTTTAAACTTCTCGACATCGGTAATTACAATGATTAACTTATCCTTAATACCAGCAAAGTTAAGAACAGGAAACTTCCCTTCATCAAATAGCCATAATTCATTTTCCGTCCACTTTAATGTATCTACTACAAAATTGCTGCTTTGTAACTCTCCTATACTTGCAACTGTTCCTAAATAATTGCTGGCAGTATCGAAAATTTCAGAGCCTTCTTCACGGTAAAAATTTTGCCCATCGTAACGATAACTGTTATTTATTACACTATCACTATTGCCAACCAATCCTCCAACACGAACATCAGAACTCATGGCACTTACGTCTCCGGTGGCAAAACTATTAATAATGGTGCTAGAGATATTATTACCAACTAAACCACCAGCATAAGCATTTGAAGTAGCTGTCGCATCGACATTCCCCGTAGCATAGCAATTGACCATTGTACCATAAATATTATATCCAACTAAGCCGCCTACATAAGCAGTGTATTCTTTAGAAGAAACTGTAACCTTTACAGTGGAATAACAATTATACATAATACCGGAGTTTCTACCGGCTAGACCACCCACATATGCTGAAAGGAAAGAAACATTTATATTCCCGGAAGCATAGCAATTGATTATTGTACCATGATTTTCTGCAACCAAAGCTCCCACTTGAGGGCCTAAACTGCTAGAACTGTCAATATTAATCGTAAAACTTTCGACACCAAGATTTTTTAAGGTTCCTTTATTATAACCAAATAACCCTAGGTATGACAGCGGCTCGGTTATTTGAAAGTTATAAATTTTAAAACCGTTTCCGTTAAATGAACCAGTAAATGGATTATAAAAGTCTCCGCCGATTGCCACCCATTCAACTCCACCTAAATCTATATCGCAGGCAAGAATATATTCACCGTTCAATTCAAGACTAGACAAACCCGCTATATCCCAGATATAATTTCCTTCCAGCCACTTAGCGTATAGTGTTATATTGCCATAGGAACCGGATTCTATTTTTGTTACTTTTTCTGTGTAGGCAGAATCACTGTACCAACCATCGAAATCTGCTCTATTTTCAATGTCCATTAATATAATATCAGCCGAATCTACGGTATAAGTCGTTGGATTGGAATGAATTCCTCCATTCAAGTTTTCGTAAGTAATAGTATAGGCTATTGGATTCCATTTTGCATACAGCGTTTTATCACCGTAGGAACCTGTCTCTATCATTTTTACTTCTTTAGTATAGGCAGAATCTCCGTACCAGCCATCAAAAGTAAAACCAACCCTTTCGGCATCCATTAAGATTATTATAGGCGATTCTATTGTATAAGTTTCCGGATTGAAATGAGTCCCGCCATTTAAGTTTACGTAAGTAATAGCGTTAGTCATGACCAACCATTTTGCGTACAATGTCTTAGTTCCAGATGATCCTGGCATTATTTTATTTACTTTTTCGTTATGGTCTGCATCAGAGTACCAGCCGTCAAAGGAATAACCCCCCCTAGATGGATCAAGCAACGTTACTTCATCCTCCATAGTATAGTTGGAAGGATTAAAATCATGATTTGTTCCGCCGCCTAAGACATAGATTATGGCATAGCTGTTCAACTCAACTCCTTCTACAGTTATTACTTGGTCTTCCGTGATATTGTTTATAGTATATACGCTATCAACAGCTATAAGCTCAACCCCATTTGCTTTGACTTTGAAATCCGAATCGTTGTATGCTATGTCAAGCGAAACCGTAAAGTTATAACTACCGTCATAATCCACAGGGCTAGTGCTACCTTCCGACACAACGGCAGTATAGCCGGTGCCTGTGGGTAAGGTTATATCATAGGTATTAAGCGTAACACCTTCAACAGTTATTACTTGGTCTTCACTGATATTGTTAATTGTATAAACACCATCAACGGCTAAAACTGCAACGCCATTTGCTTTGACTATGAAATCCGATTCGCTATACGAGGTATCAAGCGTGACTACAAAACTGTAACTACCGCCGTAATCCACGGGGCTAGCACTACCCTCCGACACCACCGCTGTATAGCCTATGCCTGTGGGTAGGGTTACATCATAGGTATTAACCGCAACACTATATTGTGCAGTAAACGTAATATCCTCTTCAATTGTCATACCAACGGTAAAACCTTGCCATCCTGAAAATGTATAATTATGCTCAGCAGTCGGGTCTTTCTTCGGGTCCGATGGCGGTACTATCGCGCTACCATAATTGATTGTTTCACTCTTTAATGCTGTTTCGCCGTCCTCATCAAAGAATGTATATGTATATTGGTTTATTGTCCAATGCGCATATAAGGTAAGGTTTGCATCAGGCATTATAGTGAACTCTTGGTAAATATCACCTAGGGTAAGGCGAGTGTACCAACCGGCAAAAGTATGGCCCTGTTTTTCCGGATCATCCGGTTTTTGGATAGGTTTGCCGCGTTCTTGCGTAATCGATGCAACCTCGCTTCCGCCGTCCGTTTCGAATGAAATTGTATAAACAGCTTCTGGGTCTTTAATACAAGCGCTCAACACTAGGCTTAATGAAGCCATTATAAATAAGCTAAACATCAAAAGTATTAATTTTCTTTTTAATCTTGTTTTTGTTTTCATTTTTATCCTCCTTATTCCCGTATCTTAAACAACATATTGTCCACCGTAAGCCGTAATGGCACTACATTTTTTTCTCCCTTAGGTGCTGGCCAGCAAACGGCCTTTTCCTCAAGCTTGATGTCTTTAAACCGTGTTAAATCACCTAAAGCCGCATACTGTATGGTTTTGATCAATGGTTTCATATCAAACACAATTTTGTTACCGTCTTCGAATTCCACTAACAGCGTGTAATCATCATTAGGCGTTACACTAAGCATTTTACTCATTATATCCTCCTTCACTTCCTTATAAAAACAACCTTCTCAAATGTGATCCTTTCCCCTCATAAATCGGTATATTCACTTAGTATACTATTCGTTTTTCCTACTTTGGGGAAGACAGAAATATTTCTTAATTTATCTATCGACATTTCGTCAGTGCTCTAAATAAAAAAGCCTCTATATTAGTATAGAGGATAATTTTGGATTTGTGTATCCACCAAACGGTGTATTTTGGAAATAAAATTAAAGAATTTTCAAGTCCTGTGCCTTTTTGATTGCCTCGGTCTTACCTCTCACCTCCATTTTTATATAGATATTATGCAGGTGAGTCTGTACGGTGGAAGCAGACAAATAAAACCTTTGCGCTATCTCTCCTCTCGTTAAGCCTTCGGCGGCCAATGCAAGGATTTCAATTTCCCTGGGCGAGAGAGTATTAAGATGCGCTCCTGGTGCGCGTTTTAAAGCCTCAGCGTACTGTTTGCAACAAAAAAGCACCTCTGACAGATAAACGTCCCCCGATCGTGAAAAATTGATATGCTGTACCATATCTAGAATGTCAAGTGCGTTTTCCGCAAAAGGCAAGATGATATTATCTTCCCTTGCCATATCAAAAGCTTCTTGTAGCAAGAGACAACCCGCCTCTATACCATAAAGTCGGTTTTTCACTGCCGCTTCGAAAATTTTATTATGGAGGAATCCCAACCGGTTCTGAAATATGGAAAAATACTGTTCAAATACTTCGATAAGTGCTTCAAGTTGAATATAATTCTTCGAAAGCAATAGCACCTTACCGTAGACAATATAATTAAAAGCAAGGCCCTGATACATAAATCTCGCTAGAGACATATCTCCGATTCTCAACCATTCGGGTATACTGTCCAGTTTGCCCAAACAGGCGTAGACATATCCATTCATCAATTCCAGCGTGGTATTGTATATGGAGTTGTTCTCCTTAGCCACATCCTCCTCTGTCTGTCGCAGATGCTCCAAGGCCTCGGTTATCTTTCCCTGAAGAATGTACAACCTAGTCAAAGTGAAGCCGGCACAGATTACAATACTGGCCTGCTCCTTATGTTTTGCTTTATAAACCGCCTTTAAGGCGTTGAGCTCAGCCCCCTGCCAATCCCCAGTTTCCAAGGCATATTCAGCAAGCGCAACAAAACCACAACCCGTACCACAACCATTGGCAATATTGGAAAAGGCGGGAAACTCGGAAGCAATAAATTCCGCGGTTTGTTTGAGTTTACCTGGTTCCTTATAATAGGAGTATAAAAAGTGGGGAGAGCCAAAGGAGAATTCGCCTTCCTTCCTAACCATACGGCATTGGCCGCCTTCAAGCAATCTGGTTGCCTCGGAAGTACAGGCTTTCATTTTTTCTATATCGTTAAACACGGCCATTACGCGGACAATATTGATTTCCGCCAGCACGCGATTTTTGCGGGTGGGTCGGATGGTATCAATCTCTTTAAAAACAGCTTCCAGCTCGTCGAGACGCGCAACACCGTCCATGGTTGCCTCTGGGTCACCGCTAACAAGTAATATGACAATAAATTGCAGGTATGCAAGTGGGTACTTGAAAAGCAGCTTTCGGGGCGTGGTGGCAAATAACTCTGAAACTCCCTCGAACTCCGCAGAATTGAGTATGGTGTCCTCATTATCCAAAAGCGCAATCACACGCTCAGTTTCCCCAGCACGGCATAGGTGTACATAAGCACTAAGATAGTCTTTTTGCGTCAAAAACCATTCGCCTGCGCGTAGGTTGGAGATCGTGAACTCTTCATCGTCTTCATACTTCGCCCTCAAAAAGTCCAGCAGCATATTGTGGATCTTGTAAACACCCGTAGTTTCTTCGTAAGAAATAAAGGCGTTTTCGCGACGCAATTTTTTCAGTAGCTCCTGTGCATTACCTTCTTCCGTGACAAACCTAGCTTGCTTTGCCGTAAAACTATTTAAAACGGATAATTTAAGCAAAAAGCGTCTTATGCGTTCGTCATATACGTTGTAAAGCACCTTTTCTATCAGCTCGTCTATGGCGCTACTACGTCCCACGGGTATGCCTTGCTCCATGCCGAGCATCACAAGGTAAACGAGGGAAATCCAGCCATCTGTATATTCCGCAATTTCCTTTATTACACTCTCTGGAGGCGAAAACCTTTTTAACGCGTAGTAATCACGTATTTCCGCGTTAGTAAACCTAAGTGACCGCTGCGGTACTAAATTGCATAAACCCTTAGCGAAAAGTTCCGCAATTTCCAGATTGGTGGTATCTCTTGTAACCACCACGATATGTAAATTTTCCAGTGCCGCAATTATCGCTCGTTTAAGAAACGTACCGATTTGCGGGCTTCTTATATTATGAAAATCGTCTAGGACAAATGCGGTATCCTTTTCAAATTCGATATCACCGAGAATTGATAGGATATTCGCCATCTCGGGAGCATCGTTTGGAAAGCCGAGGTTTTTCAGCCTCTCGCCCGCTACCCTGTCCACGCGTCCAATTTCCTCCGAAAACGCGTCCCAGAAATATATAAGCTTATTCTCTTCCGAAACGCAAGTCAACCACAGCACAGGGCCGTCGCTGCCCGAAAGAAATTCCCTGACCGCGGTGGTTTTGCCATAACCTATCGGCGCTTCCACAATAGTCAAAGGAAATTCAAATATGGTTTCCAACGCATGGTTAACGCGTGGTCTCTTGAGCACTTTGGGATTTTTCAAAGCAGTCCTCCTCCATTATCTAGTTTAACGTTTACGCCGTTGCTATCATAATGGCACTTTAATTATTTTCATTATATAACCTCATGCAAATAAAGGCAATATTTTTTCAACCTTTAAAGAAATACAAAGCTTTTTTTGCTTTAAAAATTAAGAATTACCGCCAAAGTTACCCAAATAACCAAAACTAATGCTTGTATAACTACGAAAAGGTTCGACCTCTGCATCTACTACGACCCTAACCAAACTAGTGATCCTCTCACACCACAAATTCGTACCGTTCAGTAATGGACGGTTTATGTGTATTCAAACTTGACCGTTATTTATAATAGTTAAATATTGACATTAGTCCTTTTATGGCCGGTGCTTTATTTTTTATAAAGTCATTTAATGATTTTGATATTTTCATTATACCTTTTCTAGTATTGGCTAAAGCCTATAACAAGGCTTTCCCTAATTACCACATGACAATCTCTACTATGTCTAAAACCGCAACTATAATCAAAAAATTGTTTCTCATAAATTGATAAAAGTGTTTAATGAATGGCTTGTTGGATGAACCTATCAATAACGGAAGGTAACCCTCTTTTTTTATAACAAATCTTGATTTTATAGCAGTTTTGGTAAATAGTAACTTTGAGAAATGTTGAACCTGTTTTGTATCGCTACATTACCTAGAGATAGGAAATGTTTTTCTTCATAAATTGGATTATTAAGTATCCTAAGAATCAAAAATAAATAGTTTTTGTAACTCTAATACAAATAATGTAGCATTCAATAAAATGAGACACTATAGCTGATTTACGTATATATCTGCCCCAAAGCTAAGGAATGTCGGTACGGGATGAATTAGCTAAAAAAATAGTTTTAACTTCTTATCCATTGCCTTTACAACACAAGATAAACATAATCCAAGGAAATGAGTTAGGTCATAATACTCTTAAAACAGGAAATTAGAATAAGAAACGATTTTCCTAGAAAATAAAAAAAACGCTTAAAAGCGTCTTCCTTATCTATCATGGTGACCCGTACGGGATTCGAACCCGTGAATGCATGCGTGAAAGGCATGTGAGTTAACCATTTCTCCAACGGGCCAAATAGGCAAAAAAATGGCGCCCCCAATAGGACTCGAACCTATGACCCCATGATTAACAGTC
>CALEGD010000084.1 GCA_937877075.1 uncultured Acholeplasmatales bacterium | reverse complement strand
GATTTCTGAAGAAAGTAACTATTAACGATTTCCGGACAATCGCAAATTAAAGAAATAGATTTAAAAACATTTGACTTAATAGGCTGAAAAGTGTATAATTAATAAGGTTATCAGGTGATTATATGAAATGGTCCCTCCAACAACTGCATAAGTATAATGGGAAGCCTTTTTCTTTTTCCGGAAGTTTTAATTTCGAAAAGGAAATCGAAAACATCAGTGATATTCTTGGAATTTCTACCGTTGAGGTGGAAGGAAATGGTCAAAATGTTTTTGAAGATGATTTTGAATTCAATCTTCAAATTCAAGCGACTTTAATCTTAGAAGATGCCAGAACTCTAAACCCCGTAGAATATCCTTTAAAACTTGAGATTACGGAAATCTATAGTCCAAATCCAAGAAATGATGATGCCCGTTTAGTTGAAAAGAATACTATTGATCTGCGTCCGTTGGTTTGGGAATCGATTCTTCTGGAAAAACCAATCAGGATTGTACAAGAAGAATTAACCGATAACTAGATCGAAGAAGAGGTGAATATTTATGGCGATTGCTCCTCAAAGACGAATTTCCAAAACAAGAAAACGTAAACGCCGTAGCCACTTCAAACTTGACATGCCGAGTATGATGGTTTGTCCTAATTGCGGAGAAATGAAACTGGCACATATCGTCTGCAAAAAATGTGGTTGCTATGACGGTAAAATAGTTAGGGAAATTAAGGTTAAGGAAGAAGCCGAAGCTGAAGTTACGGAAACCAAAACTAAAGAAAAGAAAACAAAGAAAATGGAAACTCCGGTAACTGAAGAGAAAAAAGCCGCAAAGAAAGTGGCTAAAAAGGAAAGTAAAAAAGAAGAATAATTTGGATTTTTTACTTATTAAAAGCACTTATTATGAGTGCTTTTTAACTTTTTAATTTAATCGAATTATTTATTATCAGGGAAAATTTGACTCATTGTTTTTATCTGATTAGATATTTATGGTTTTTTGGTTTTTTTTTATCACTTACAAATATATATACAAAATCGCTACCTAATGGGTAGCTTTTTTAAAGAAAAAATAAAATTAAAAAATATAAATAAAATAACTTGCATTAAAAAATAGTCTATGATAAACTATATGTGGGTAAAAGTGGGTAAAAGTGGAGGAAACTGATGTTCATAGGCGAATTTCACTACAATATTGATGACAAAGGGAGGCTTTTTCTTCCCAGTGAGATGCGTAATGACCTCGGTATTGAAGTCATTATCAACCGCGGTATCGAAAAATGTCTCTATGTTTACCCATTACCTGAGTGGGAAAAGATTGTAGAAAAACTATCTACACTTTCCTTTACAAAAAAGACCAATCGTGAATTTAACCGCATGTTTCTCTCCGGTGCTTACAAAAGAGAAATCGATTCTAAGGGACGCGTTAATCTTGATAAGAATTTAATGGATTATGCGAACTTGAATAGGGAATGCGTTATTATTGGTGTCGGAGAACGTCTGGAAATCTGGGATAAAGCAGAATGGGATCGTTATTATAACGAACGCCAGTCGGTCTTAGAAGAAATCAGTGAGGGAATTGAGTTTGATATCTGATGAGTAATTTAAAACATATTCCGGTAATGCTTGAAGAAGTAATTACAGGACTAAATATTCAAAGCAATGGTATTTATGTTGACTGTACGATGGGTGGAGCCGGTCATGCATCGGCAATCTTAAAAAATCTTTCCGAATCCGGATTCCTTTATTGTTTTGAACAAGACGAATTCGCCATCAAAAGAGGAAGAGAAGTTTTAAGTCAAGTTTCCGATAACTATCAGATTATACCAGACAATTTTGTTAATCTAAAAAGTCAATTGAAGAAATTAAATATAGAAGAAGTGGACGGAATACTTTACGATCTAGGTGTTTCCTCCTTTCAATTCGATATGGGTGAAAGAGGATTCAGTTATAACCAAGAAGCACGCTTAGATATGAGAATGGATACATCTCAGTCTTTAACTGCTTATGAAATTGTGAACAATTATGATTACGAAGAATTAAAACGGATCTTCTACACCTACGGAGAAGAAAGATTTTCCCCTTCGATAGCAAGAAGAATAATTGAGTCGCGACAAAAGCAACCAATCACAACAACTATTGAACTAAGCGAAATCATTAAACAAGCAATCCCCGCCTTTGCCAGAAGAAGCGGCGGACATCCGGCTAAGAAAGTTTTCCAAGCCTTAAGGATTGCAGTCAATGATGAACTCGATGTTTTCGAGAAGAGCTTACTCGATGCCCTGACGCTCCTAAAAAAAGGAGGTCGTATCGCTGTGATTACCTTCCATTCATTAGAGGATAAAATTTGCAAACGGATATTCAAGAGCAAGGCAGAAATTATAACCCCCCGTGGTCTGCCGCTAAAGGCGAGTGAAATTCGCCCCGAATACCGGCTTATTAATCGGAAGGTAATTACCCCGAGTGAAGAAGAAATTAAAATTAATCATCGTGCCCACAGTGCAAAATTAAGAATTATAGAAAGAATAAAGGAGGAAAAGTAATGAGCAACTTCAGACCCTTACCGAAACCCGTTTGTCCGCGTCCAACTAAGTAGTGTGTATATAATAAGAGAAAAAAGGCTGTAAAGCCTTTTTTAAATTAATAGATTAGAAATTATTAGATAAGTGGAAACTTCCTTTTTTGTGTATTAATAATATTGTTCGTAGAAATTCGCACGTTTTTTTCGAAACAGTTATTTGATTGACATATCGTGATCTAGAGTTTATTTGGTAAACTATAATAGAATAGAAGGTTATTTTCTCTAGAATAAGAAAATTTTCTTTCTTAAATTATTAAAAATATTTAGGTAATAATACATATTAATTTAATTTTAAATACATAATATATAGTGTCAATAAAAGATTTTTTGTTTATATACAAATATTTTCTTATTGACACAAATTTAAAACCATGGTAAACTATGATTGAAAAAAAGTTACTACTTATGTAGTAATCCCATCCAGAAGGGGCGAGAGTCTGTATTCAGCTGCGATGGTTATGTTTTCTTGCTCAGTGAGCATAGAATTAAAATAGAGCTGGCTTTAATTAGTCGGCTCTATTTATGTTTCCATTTAATATTTTATTTATCATGTAATTGCGCTTGACAGTATATGCAGAAGTTAAAAGAAAGTGTGGTCTTTTTGATCTTGTTTTATCTCTAAAGAATATACCATATTTATGAGTCTCGCAAAATAAAGCTGCACAATCCTCCTCGTTATGTTTGTATAATGAAAAAATATAACTGTTACAAATTTCCGAGTTCTGACAATTAGAGTAATTTTTCAACAAATCAAAAATCCACTTAATTTTTCCTAATCTATCCAAGTCATAATTTTTAGTTTGATTATGAAATTTCGGATCACCTTTAGTATATTTATTAAAACTTTTTTCGAAATCGTCCTTAAATAAAATAAAAACTGGATAACCCATCAATACAAAAGTTTGTTCATAAATAAATTCTTTATAGGTTTTTTTACAATTCTTTATATAATCTTTGTAATTTCGATTAGATAAAAACTCGATTTCGGATAAAGTGCTACAAAGTTTCATCAAAAACCGCCTGTCCAAGAAAAAAGATTGAATTTAAAATCAGAAAACAAACTTGAAGAAGTGACTAAATCGGTTTCAAAAAGTAAACAAATTAAGTTTATCAGACTACTTTTTGCCAAGTTTGAAGAAAGTTCTCTCTTCTTATAAGAAATAGCTCCTGCAAAAACATCAGCTATTTGAACTAAGATATGTTCTTTGGAGTCTATTGCAGTAGCTTCAATATCAAATTTATCTTTAAACTTTTGTTTCAGATATCTAGCGGTATTTGCATACATTTGCTGTGAGTTTGTATCCTTTTTATCTATGAATAAACGATAACACGAAAAATCATATGAAAAATGCTCTATAACCTTTTTAAACATGTAAAAATACATCGAATGATACCAATCTTCATATGGTTGAAATGTATTTCTTTTACCGTTCCCGATTAGTGCTCGAATTTTGATCATCTCTGTTCCATGGATGTACTTTATTATTTCTTCATAAAACTTATAATTAGATTCTCTTAAATTACTCCATTTAAGTTCCTCATCATAATTATATTGGTTCCTTTCCTTGATTTCTTTAATATCTTTTTTTATCAACTTTAAGTTTGATTTTCTACAATAAACTGATGCTAGTACAATAAAATCATTACCATCATTTTTAGTGTGGCAGCTTTCATCACAATAAAAGTTACATATTTCAATGTCTTTGTATTTTCTTTGCTCCAATATTCTCTCCTCCTCATATTTTTCCCATTTAATGTTTTTGTTCCATTTAAAAAATTATCAGTGTTGTATAATTATTCAGTCACCTAGTTTTTGGACATTTCTACTATTCAATTCTTAATTTTTCAATATTAATTCGTTAGAAGGAAGGCGCTTTAATTTCCTCATATTCTCAGTGTTGCTTAGATCTTAAAGCGAGTATAGTACTTTTGTTTTTATTATAGTATTTACACAAAAAAGCTGAACTTATTTTAGCTGTGATTCTAGTTTATTTTTTTTAAATTATTTTTGTTTTATTGCTGCTCTAATAAATCGCACATTATTTATCCATATTCTACCATTTAGTAGTAGAAAAAACAACCATGTAAAGAATTGATACAATTCCTCAAGATTCTTATGGTAATAAAAAAAGGAAGAGAAAAAAGTTTTCAACAAAAATTAATAGTGATATTTTTTAACCAAAAAGAGGAGAAGCGGAAAGATGGTTTTTGATGACAACCAAAACAAACGATTGGTTTTTTGATCACCCCAATTTAAAATGTTTATTTATGCTTTTTAGAGCATATAATTTAATATCGAGGTGACAAAATGAAAACCATTCGAATGCGTATCTTTATCATGGTTTATGTTTTTTTATTTATTTTTTTTATTATCATCGTTCGTATCGGTTATGTTCAGGTGTTTAAAGGTGATATTTATGTAGAAAGGGCCTTTGAATTATGGACTAGGAATATTCCCGTCAGCACTCAAAGAGGGAAGATTTATGACCGAAACGGAAAACTAATTGTCGGAAACAAGCTCGCCCCGACGATATCGATTATCCCCAAACAAATTAAAGATAAACAATATACTATCAACGCCCTTTCTACAATCCTAAAAATTCCAGCGACGGATCTAGAACCCCATTTCAATAAGAATGTTGCAGTAGAAATAATTAAACCTCAAGGGAAGAATATCAGTCTTAATATTGCTAAGCAAGTGATTGCTGCAGATTTAGATGGTGTTTATGTAGCTTCCGATGTCGTAAGATATTACCCCTATGGAAATACCCTTGCCCATGTACTTGGCATTGTTGGGATAGATAATCAAGGTATTACCGGTCTTGAATATATCTATGATGATTTTTTAATGGGAACTCCCGGCTCCCAAAATATTTATACCGATGCTCACGGAAATAAATACCCGAATTTAACCGGAAGTTATTCTCCCTCAGGATCCGGTTTTGATCTCTACCTAACGATTGATATTGATATTCAACTGGCCTTAGAAAGAGTCTTAAATAATGCGGATGTACTTTATAAACCAGATGAATTAATCGGTTTAATAATGCATCCCCAGACTTCAGAAATCCTAGCAATGGCTTCAAGACCGACTTTTGATCCGGAAAATTACCAAGCTTATGATCAGGAAGTCTATAATCGGAATCTTCCAATCTGGAAATCTTATGAACCCGGATCGACATTTAAAATAGT
>CALEGD010000083.1 GCA_937877075.1 uncultured Acholeplasmatales bacterium | reverse complement strand
AAGGAGCCAGTTCCGCAAGTTCCGAAATCTTCTTAATGACTTCAGAATCAATTAATACCGAATCCGGGAAATAACTTCCGCCTTGGACGATACGATGTCCAACACCGTTAATTTCCGAGAGTTCCGAAACAATTTTCCGATTTATTAAATCATCAAGTACTCTTCTGACGGCAACGCTATGGTCTTTAATCGGCAAAACTTCCTTGATCTTTTCTCCATTACAGACAATTGTATAATAAGCATCTTTCATTCCGATTCTTTCTACAATACCCTCGGTTATTACTTCTTCTCCTGGCATTTCAAATAATTTGAATTTAAGTGATGAACTTCCTGCATTTACTGCCATTATTTTATACATTTCTTTTCCTCCGATATTCTTTCAATCATTATTTGTATTTTGTCTAAACTATTCTTCAAACTTTCTTTTTTTAAACTCGGAATCTCGATGATTAAGATGTCATTTGAACTGCCTTCTACTTTTTTCCCGATTAAAATGCTTCTTCCCGGATGTCCTTTCTGAAACATGGTTTCAGGTAAAGCAATTAATCCGAGATTTGCTTTATTTTCAAGATAATCCTTGAAAATTTCATTTTTCGGTTGTGAGAAAAAATCATTATTGATAAGGTAAATAAAGTAACCTCCTGGTTTAATATTTACCAGTCGGGCGGCAACAAGAAGATAAGGAAAATATCTTACTCCTTTTTGGTAAAGAGGATTATCCAACAGAAGATTATCTTCTAAAAGATAAGCATCCAAATCCCCAACAACGATCTCGACCGATTCATAAACTTCTTTTAAAGCCTCTTGACTGTAAATAGTTAATTCACTACTTTGTAATTCGGAAAGGGCTTGGGCCAGTTTTACTAATCTCTCATCTTTTTCAATACCGATTAATTCGGCTTCGCCTCGAAAATTATGATGTAGGGCGAAAAGCATGTTCCCAGTACCGAGGGCAGTATCGAGTAGTCTGATTGGAGAATCCGGAAATAATCCGTTAATCAAACTGATAAGCAAGTAATTGACCACATCCGGAGTCATTAGATCAAGGGGGAATTTAAGATGTTTAAAGGCTTTAATAAGCAATAATTCCGAAGCTAATCTGATTTCTTCGTTATAAAATTCTTTAGTTACAATCTCATTATATATTTCTTCAAGCATTAATGTATCTTGATCACTGAGCCGAGAGTCAATATTTCCGTTAATTATTCCGTCTACAACCTTTAGAAAGGCTTCATAATAGTCCAGACCCAAACTTTGATAATAAAGCATCGCTGCCTTATCAAAGAGATCATAAAAGAGATCTACCTTATCTTTCATGCCTTTACCTTAACTAATTCCACTTCGATTTTATCTTCAAGTCTAATTAAAGCATAGGTCGCACCCTTTAAAGAACGCGGATAAGTAACTGAGCCCGGACAGAGAATGTGTATTCCGTCAACTTCCACATGAAAAGGAACATGGGTATGACCATGAATAATTATCTGACAATTATTGTTTATCGCCAGGTTTTTCAAATATTCTTTTGAAAGTTGCTGACGATCACCGTGGAAAACAAAAATTCGATAGTTTCCCAAAGTGGCTATTCGATAACGGTTTGTCAGAAAATGATCTCGATTTCCTTTAACAGAAAGAAAGGGGAGAAGCTCCGATTCTTGTCTCTCACTGTCTCCGGCATCCAAATACAAATCGGCACTCGGTTCCCTATCAACAATTTTTTTCAATATATCAACCCGTCCATGGCTGTCAGAGGTCACTACAATTAACATAATTCACCTATTCAAACTAGAATATATCTTACCACATATTTACCTCTATTTCAAGCCTTTCCTCTTAGGTTCAATTAATAGTTCTTTTGGTTCCCTCCCAAAAAAACGCCCTTAAGGGGCGCTTGATTCCTTCCTTTCGATAACCTCAAGATTTGATACTTGGGGATGTTTAGAAAAAATATCTTTAATCTCTTGAACTGTAGAAGGAATCTGGTCGATAATCTTTTCATAAAGATGAATTTGTTCGTCAAGATGGAGTAGTTTTACTTCATTCTTAGAACAAACGAGGAAAGCAATCGGATTTAGAGTCAATGTTCCTCCGGTCGCCCCTCCAAAAGGATAACGATGATGCTCACCGTTCTTGACATTGTTTTGCTCGCAACCACCGGTCGCAAACACACAATTCACCTTGGAAATTGGAATGACCGTCATATCTTCATTGATAGTAATTGCGTCTCCGCAGATAGTATTGACATCAATCATATCCTTAATACAATCAAGTGAGATCTTGAAGAGATCAGCTATTGGATGTTGTTCCATATTTTTTTCTTCCTTTCTTAGATTTAATAAGTTTCGGCAAGTCCTTAATATTTTTAATAAACGAAAATAATAAATAAATCAGACGAAATTTAAACTGCAACTCAAAGAAAACAACATTTTTTTCTCCGGGAACCTGATTATAATATTCGTCCTTCACGCTCTTAAAATGACCATGAATATAATTTTGAACATAACTGATCAAAGTCCAACTAAAGACAAAATTCCAAGTCTGTTTCTGTAAACTCTTACCTTTAGTCTTAATGATAAAAGTCAGTTTATCCAATGGAACCATTCGCGTTGCCGTTGTCACAATCGGACTGAATCTTCGATAATTCTGATAAGTCCGGATAACTTTTACAGGTGAAATTTGTTCCGGTGTTCCCGCTTCCGTAAATAACGCTTTTACAAACTCGTCAAAGTCCAGACGAAGATTAAATATTCTCGTAAAGTAGAAGTCAATGTCGCTTCTGGTTTCATCTTTGGAAACAACTACACGGATCGGGGTTATCAAAAATATTATCAATAAAATCAAGACATAGATCATATCTCTATTTTTTACATCTTTCTACATTTAATACTTGAAAACTCAAATTTATATGACTTGATTCCAAGTTCAAACTATTATATAATTATTTTATGAATAAACTTGCAATCAAACTGATAAAAAAATATCAAAGTTTAACTGAAAACTCCATAAAACGTTGTCGGTATCATCCCAGCTGCTCTAATTATGGTTTGGAGTGTTATCGGAAATTTGGTTTTATTTATGCTTCATTCCTAACAGCTTGGCGAATATTGCGTTGTAACCCGCTAATCAAAGGCGGTTATGATCCGGTTCCGAAAAGTCGAATTGAGAAGGTTTTTCAGGATGATTATCCCTTAAGAGGTTTTTGAAGAAAACTTTTATATTTTGCCAGCAGCGTTTAAAAAAGGACTTAATTCTTTCAAAGAAACTGGGTTTAGAGTTGCTCTCTTCGACCTCTACTTCTATTTCAAGTTCAAATATTTCTTCTTCAGTCTCTAAAACCACCAGGTAAGTTCCGGGTGTTTTTTTATTTTCACTATAATCATCCTGAACTATTTTTACAACTTGATCATTTGTAATCTCATTATTATTCTGAAGATTTAAAATCAGAGATTCCAAAAACATTTCTTCATTAGAAAGTTTAATTGCTATCAAACCTTTTTCAATAATAAATACCGGTCCGGTACCATCATAGACTTCAATCATTACTTCTTTAGTTTCTGTATTTCCGGAGGAATCCTTTGCCTCGATTACCAGCTTCCAAGAACCAAGTTTATACATCTTTTCCGAATAATTATCCAAAATAATTTTCAAGCTTTCGGAAACCTCTCCGTCAATATCATCATAAGCAGAATAATTACCTAAAATATCAGAAAGAAGCAAAGTTTCTTGATAAGGTTTACGAATAATACTCGGACCGGAAATTTCTGGTTTTTCTAAATCTCTAACTTCAATCTCAAGCGGAAAACTGCTTTCATTTCCGGAACTGTCACAAGCGAGAAATAAAAGTCGATAAGTTCCGAGGAGATGAGAATTTATGCTATATTCATCCTCAACAAGCAATAACTCCACTTCGGAATCATAATTATCTTTGACGCTTAAATAAGATTTGATTTCATTGATAGAAAGCTTTTGTTCTGGTGATGTTATTAAATAATTATTTCCTAATATTTCCGGTGGCGTATCATCAATTATATTGATATTTATTCGTAAATCTGTTCGGTTTTGGGAGGAGTCTTTAATACTAAAAACCAGAGAATAAGTTCCGATTTTGTCCATATTTTCAGAATAACAATCTTCTATTATTTCGATATTTTCCGTTAAATCACCGTCAAAATAATCACTTGCTTTCAGTTGATTTTTAATCATAGCAGCAGAAATTGGGTTGTTGATATTGGTTATTATACTTCCCGAAAATCCTTCATAGACAGGAATATGTAAATAATCGGGTCCTTCATAATCGTCAAAGTAACTGGCATTTTCTCCTTCATAAAGGACAAACTCTCGGATAAGCTCATCAGGATTTCTCGGAGGTTGACTCATAACTTCAAACTCCCAATCCAGACTTAGATACTCGGCTCCGATCGGTGCGGTAAAACTTATTTCCATCACTCCATAATCACGATACTTTCTGGTCCTAAACTTTTTAAGATAATCTATTTCAATACCACTATTATTATAGAATGACAAACTTACCTCTCCGAAAAAATAATCGGAGTAATTCCGAGAATAAAGAGAATAAACTGTATTTTCTTTAATTCGAAACGGCTCTAAACAAATCATTTCCCAAGAATAAGCCTCGCCGCTACATAAATAGTTTTCCGGATTGAGATAATTATTGCTAAGTGGGAGATATTCCCAGTTATTATTCGCAGAAGTTTGAATTGATCCAATTTGAGTAAGCAAAAACAACAAAAAGATAATTTTCTTTTTCATTATATTATTTCCTTTCTTATTATCTAAAACTATATTATAAAAGAATAGCTGAAAATCCGTGAAAGGAAAGAACAAAGCGAAAAAATTTCACTCTTATAAAACAAAGGAAGGGGACGTTTTTATTTACGAGATCTTGAGTCTCCAAAAAGCCCACGTCCTCACTTTCCATCAACTTATTATTTTTATGTGCCCATAAAAATAAAAGCTAAGAGTAACCATTAAAACTCTTAGCTTGTTTACTTAAGGTGAAGAGACGACCCATAAAATGACAGTCAAAGCTGTAAGCGGGATTTTGCACAGGATCGCAATGTCCTAAAATATAAATTTTTCATCTCTTCGAAAATATTATAACATTTTCAACTCAAAAGTAAAATAAAAAGCTAAGAATTTAATAATTTACCTCTTAGCTTTCATTATACGAAAAAGCCCTCTTAAGGGCAAATCTATCCAATGACTGAAATAAAGATAATGCTAATCAAAACTCCGACAAAAGAAAATATTATGACATCGCGCACCGACGAGGATTTTAATGAACCCGGGAGCAGTTCTCGAACAACCACATAAAGCATTGCTCCTGAGGCGATACCAAGACAAATGGCATTTGTATAATCGGAGATGCTACCTAAAAGATAACCGATTACAGCGCCAACGATTGTAGAAAGACTGGAGAAAATTGTCATCAAAAAAACTTTTCTGTTTTTTACACTTCCCCCAACAAAAGGAGTTGCGACCGCCATACCTTCCGGTATATCATGAAGAGCAATGGTCAGAGCGATAATAAAACCAGTTTGGGTACTTTCGGCTCCTCCGGAACCGATTGCCATACCTTCCGGGAAATTATGTAGAGCCATCGAAAAAAGCAAAATTAAACCGGAATTTATCATTCGATTTTTTTGCTTTAAGGGCTGAAATTTACCGATTACATTTCCTAAAAGCATAACTCCCAGAATTCCTATAGCAGTAGAAATCAAAGCTACAATAGGATCGGATAGTGAGAGCGAGAGCGGAAAGAGGTCAAAAATAACCAGTCCGCCCATAATTCCAGCGGTTATAGCTAAGGTTTTTCCGATCATCTTTTTTCCAAAAAAGATTCCCAGGAAGGCGCCGATGGCAGTTCCTAATAAGCCAAGAGTACTATATAGAATAATTTCAAGCATAATAATAACCTACTTCTAGTTCAAATTATGATACATCAAGATATCTTATACATCATATGAGCTATATTATACAACCTTTTTAATTTTGAATCAAATGATATTATAACTGACAAAAAAACGAAAAGGACTACCGCGGCAGTCCTTATCTATATTTAAGAAGGGGTTACGGTAAGATTATACTATCCCTTTCTTAAATCAAACTAAAGATTTTGATTTGCATCAATTAGTTCCAGAAAAGCTTTGTTTTTCCCAAGCACTCGAAAGATTAAAACTCCGATTAAAAGCACCACAAATTCACCCAAAGCAACATAAAGCATCGATAAGAAAAGCGGTTCATGGAAAACCAGATTTAATTGAATGCCGATAATCAGTCCGTTAAATAAGACTGGATAAATTATTGAGAAATAGAGGTTCTTGCTTCTGGAAATTAAAAAGACGGAAATGGCGGTAGCTAAAGTTCCAAAAGGAATATCGGTTAAGGGCATAAGGCTAAAGAAATTAGCCAAAAAACAACCGACAATTAAACCAATGATATAATCCCGACGGAAAAAACATAGCAGAATTAAAATCTCAGAAATTCTGAACTGAATCGGTCCGTAAGCATAGGGAATAATAAGTAAAGTTAACGCAACATATAAACCGGCAATAACAGCCTGGCGAACAATATTTTTTACTTCTTGGGACATAAAAACTCCTTGTTTTTTATTAGATGGTTAAGCAAGGAACATCTCCTCATTTATTAGATATAATATTTATTATAACATAAAAGTATTATTCGGATTCTAAGAAACGTTTTCAATAATACTTAATTTTAATTCTTACGAATATTCTATATATTATTTCCCCAAATACCAAAAGAAAAAAGATATTAGATAGAATATGGATACCTGTAAAATAGGAAGAAGCTAATATCGCGGCATAAAATCTTGTCAGATTGAAACGATTATCGATAAAAAGGACTGTTTGAAAATCCATAATTAGGGAAAATGCCAATCCGCCAAAGACCCCGAGAAATACCAATAATAGATAAAACTTTAATTTTAAAGTATCGATGTTTTTAAAGAGGCCGGAGAAATAGCCAACAAAACCCCAGGCAAACATTTGGAAGGGTGTCCAAACTCCTTGGCCGAAATAGAAGTTAGAAAGCAAAGCTGCAAGAGCGCCGACCAAAAAACCAGTTTCTTTTCCAAAAACCAAAGCAGTCAGAATTATTAAAGCCGTAACCGGTTTAAAAAAGGGAAATGGCGAAAAGACGACTCGCATCATAACCACTAAAGCGGTTAATACCGCAATCAGTACTACCTCATTTGCCTCAGGACTTCTACTTTCAAATTTCAAGAAGAAAGGAATTATTGCCAGAATCATCGCTACAACGGATATTATGCGATATTCTTTTATAATTGTTCCTAATATAATCAAAGCCGGAAAAAAAAGAAACCAAATCAAATTAATGATTATTTTCATCTTTTTCACCATGCAACTTCGCTAGCCTAATTACTTCTTCTTCGGTTAGAGCTTCAGGATAAAGCTTACGGGAAATTCTATTTGCAGGGGTCGTATAAAAAGTGTTTCCAGAAAAAAATGAAATCGGATCGGAAAGAGAAATAACTTCGCCGTCAAAAAGCATGCCACAACGATCAGATATTCTCGCAGCAAACTCCAAATCATGAGTAACAATAATAATTGTTATGCCCTTGTTTTTCATTTTAATTAATAATTTCTCAACAATTTCTTTCCACCTTTTATCCAATCCTTTAGTAGGTTCATCTAGTAAAAGAGTTTTTGGTTTCAGTGATAATAGCTTTACAAAAGCAAGCCTTTGTTGTTCGCCGCCACTTAAATCATAAGGATGCTTATCCAAAAGAGCGGTTAATTCAAACTCTTCGATAAGTTTAAAATTTTCATCCGTCCTGCCGATCTCCTCTTTAACCGTTAACTCCATAAAAAGATCCTGAGGATTCTGGGGGAGATAAGCTAGATTATAGTGGTACAGTTCTTTATCTTTATATGTTTTTATATTCTTTTTATTAAACAGTATCTTACCGACCGGAACTTTATACAAGCCGGCAATTATTTTTAAAAGCGTTGATTTACCGCTACCGTTTCCTCCGACTAAGGTCATAATTTCACTTTCAAAAATATCCAAATCAAGTCCCCTTAGGATTTCTTGATTATTCTTTCCATAAGAAAACCAAATATCCTTCAATTCATATATCTTTTTCCCGGGCTTACTAATAATCTTTTTCGAAAACTCTTTTTGTTTTTGGTAACGACTTAAAAACTCCGCACCTTCCTTAACCGTCAGAGGACAGGGTCCCTTTCCTCCTAATCCTTTATAGATCTTGATTGCACTGGGAATTCCAATCGGAAGAGAGGAATCAATTTGCATTGAAATTTCTCGAGGGTTACCATCAAATAATATTTTCCCTTCATTGATAATCAGAAATCTGTCCGCAAATGCTAAAACTGCATCAAGTCGATGTTCTACAATCAAAATACTAATCCCCAGTTCTTGATTAATTTTCTTCAAAAGCGATAAAAACTGTTCAGCAGCAACAGGATCTAATTCCGAGGTCGGTTCATCAAGCAAAAGCAAGCGCGGTCGCATAGACAAAATACTTGTCAGAACAAGGAGTTGCTTTTCCCCGCCTGAAAGTGAAAAGGTATCCTGCCTAAACCAAGAATCAATTCCAAAAAAAGCCGCAGTCTCACTGACTCTTCTTCTTATTTCTTCTCTTTCCAGACCTAAGTTTTCCAATCCAAAAGCAAGTTCATGATAAACCTTATCGGTAATAATCTGATTTTCCGGGTTTTGCATGACATAACCAATAGAACTGGCCGAGCTTTCAAAAGGAAAGTCTTTATAATCTTTGCCATCAAAATATATACTTCCGATTAGTTTTCCCCGAGGAGTAAGTTCTTTCTTAATTAGTTTTAAAAGCGTTGATTTCCCGCTTCCGGTTGCACCGGTCAGTACTACAAACTCTCCTTCTTTAAGAGAAAGATTTAATTCTTTCAAAACCGGATTATTCTGATAGCTGAAACTTAAATTTTTGATCTCAAGTAATGCCATTTAAAATTCTCCTTTATTTCCAATAAAGCTCCATACGAAAAGATTAGAATGATACCGATGTATCGGTAAGGTAAGATAAAAATCAGATCTAAAATAAGAAAACTTAAAAATAATAATGAAATGATAATCAAACCAAAGTCGGATTTTCGAAAGCGGTAAAGCGCATAATGACTTCTTTTTTTAAGTCCATAGCCTCTGGCTTTCATCGATGAAGCTGTATCCAAAGCATTTTCTAAGGACCAAGCAAGAAGTGCGATAAAGGTTCTGACTCTGTTAACAACTTTTCGAAAGTAACCTTCACCATATTTTCCCATCGCTCTTTGAGCTTCAGAAATTCTTTCGTATTGTCTTCTATAAAGGGGAAGGTATTTCAGTCCCATTGATAAAAGTAGAGTTGTAGAAGGGGCGAGGTTTCCGAAAAGGTAGATAAATTTCTCGGAAGTAATAATTTGATTGAAGAGATTAAACCAAAATATAACCGCCAAAGTCATTAAACCGATTTTTAAGCCGGCTAAAAGAGCTTCTTCGGTAACCCTTAGTTTTCCGATTCGCAAAAGTTCTGTTTCGCCCGTTTGGTTAAACAGAGGATTTAGAAGGATAATCAGAGCGAAAAAGATCAGGTTCCAGAAAATGCTTCTTGCGGTTATCTTCTTCGGGTCGATGAAAATTTGAGTAAATACCCCAGTAAAAAGGGAAAAAGCAAGAAGAAAAATTTCTTTTGAAAACATTGTATAAGAAATGATTACCAAAAGATAGATTAAAGATGAAGCCGGATGTGATCTACGCAAATTCATATTTTCTCCTTAAAAAAATGCCGCAATCGGCGGCATTAAAGTTCAATCAATTACATCTCCATCTCCCGCCGAAATGGGTTGCAGATGATTTCGGCAGGTCTCCTGACTTCAAGACTTCAAACAAGTATTCAAGCCTTCCCGGTTACCCAGTGGCATCATTTGAATACATTAGTCTCTTACAGTAGCGGGGGCTGTCACGGTATTTCACCGTGTTCCCTTTTAATACTTAAAAAGCAACCGTAATCATTTATATTCTTCACTTATTATAACATAAAGGCTATTTAAAAACAATCATTTTATTGCATATCTGATTTTTAGGTATTTGCTTTTTGAATAAGAAAGATGTAAAATAAGAGCATGATTAACGAAGAAACTTTGAAAATGACAATTTCAAAAAATCTGATTAAATATAGAAAGATGAATAATCTCACCCAACTAGAACTCGCAGTCGAACTGAATTATTCCGATAAAGCAATTTCGAAATGGGAAAGAGGAGAGAGTTTACCGGATATCTATGTCCTATCACTCATTGCCGACTTCTATAATATTACGGTAAGTGATCTTATTTCCGACCAAAACTCAAACGAAAGAAAGAAAATCTATCGGGTTGAAAAGATCCTTTCCTTAATGTCTGTGGCAGTAGTCTTCGCTGTTGCAACCATCATCTTTGTTTATTTAATTATCAGTAATTATCAAGTTTCAAGACCTTGGATGACATTTATTTATGCCCTTCCGACCTCAAGCTTTGTTTTGCTTTTCTTTTCGAAGAAATGGAATCAACTTTTTGGGTTTATCATCTCAAGCCTTCTTATTTGGACAATAGCTCTTTCCATACACTTAACACTCTATCCGCTTGAAAATATTTGGATGATATATATCGTCAGTATTCCTCTCCAATTAATACTTTTCCTTTGGTTTATATTAAAAATATATTATAAGAAGTAAAAACCCTTAGTCTTTAAGGGTTTTTATTTTGACGGTATTCATATCTAACATATTCATAAGATCCTTTAGTTTCAAGACAGTTTTCCATCCAGTCAAAAACCCGGTTCCGAAGGTTAATTTGGGCTTCTTTTAGAGGAAGATGCGGATCAGGGTAAAAAGGTTCACTGAGATGGACGGTAGCATAGGGTCTACAGTTCTTAAAAGGGCCTTTCCTTCTTCTATAAGTAGTTACTAGCGCAATTACAGGTGAATTAAGTTTTACCGGAAAGCGAAATGAAGTCGCTGGGAAAGGTCTTATTTTATTATAATAAGGCCAAATATGGGCCTCGGGAAAGACGGTGATGCATTTCTTTTCTTGCCATCTTTTTTCTACCGCTTGAGTGAATTTCTTCATTCCCTGAATATTGTTTGGAATCGGAAGCGCCCCAAGCATCATAACAATCTGCCTTAAGCCGCGAATCGAAGTCGCATCGCGATTGGCTATAACATATGACTTCTTGGGAAAATTAATTACGGAATGAACAAAGGCATCATAAAATCCGGTGTGGTTTCCGTAAAGAAAGAATCCTTTTCTTCTAAACTCCCTTAAGACATTTTTATTTTTAACCCTAAGATGCAAATAGAAAAAACAAAAAAGGGCTACTAAAGGAAAAGCAAAAAAGTAATATAAAATAAAAGCAAAGAAACGCCAGATCGGATTTTTATTGATGAAAACAAAATCTTCACCAAGTTCGACGGCATTAATATTAGTGCCGGAAAACTCATCGTTTAAAAGATCCGAGTAATAAATTACTTTCTTTTTCATCGTTTCATCTCCAATGTTCTTAAAAACATTTTTTCCATCTCATCCATACATAAATCATGATCGAATTTTTGCTTATAATTGAGATAAGCTTTACTACAAATTTGTTTTTCTTCCGGATGGCTAAGCCAGTAATCAATCTTTTCGGAAAGATCATCTGTATCATTGCATTTAAAAAGGTTTTCGGCACAAATTGCAAAGTTGCGGGTCGCGCTTCTCGAAGAATCGGAAATAATTGGAACCAATCCACAACTTATTGCTTCCAGGCAGGAAATTGCTTCAATCTCAATCTCAGCCGGATGAACATAGAGATCGGAACAATTGATAAGATCAATTAATTCTTGACGACTAAAAAAATTAAAAATCGGTTTAAGCGTCAGCTTTTTTGAATGTTTTTCCAGTTTTTCCTTTAAAGGTCCCGCCCCGGCGAATATCAACTGAATTTTATCCCGGTATTTCGATTTAGAAACGGCATCAATTAGAACCGAGTGAGATTTTTCTTTACTGTATCGGCCGGTAAAAAGAATTAGATATTTATCTTTCCATGCTTCCGGTCGATTAACTTCCTTCTTTTTAAATTCCTTATTAACACCGTTTGAAATGACATAAGCAGTGGTTTTTCCTACAATCTTTTCAAATTCATCTTTAATAAATTTACTAGGATAATGGATAGAGTCAGAATAGCGATAAACCTTTTTATAAAAGTGTTTATAAGTTATATAGTTTGCAAGTCGATTATTCATCATAAAAATATGATTTGTAAAGTTTTCGGCCTGACAGTGGAAACCGGCAGTTAAGGGTTTGTTTAGTTTCTTCGCCATTTTTGCAGTGGCCTTACCTAGAGAAAAAGGAGTCATTAAATGAACAAGATCTACATCATTTATTGCTTGATAGATAATGCTTTTATCGGCCTTTGCGAGCACCACTCCATTTTTCCTTACATAATTATTTAAAGGACCGAGATTATAGGTTCTGACAATATAATAATCGGGAAGATCTTTTTTTTCTCCATCTGGACATAAAGTTAGAGGTATCTGTCCATCCGGACAGATAACTCTAACTTTATGTCCTTTTGCTTTTAAACTTCTGATAAGATTCATAGCTGCGATTGTGGTTCCGTTATTTTCTTTTCCGAGTACATCACAAACAATTGCTATTTTCATTTAATCACCTCTTTATAAATAAATTATAAAACAGAGATTAATCAAAGCCAATGAATAGAGAGTAGAGTGGGTCTACGAAAAGTAGAATTTCTAAAAAGCAAAGAAAAAAAGGTGTTTATCCACCTTTTATAAATTAAATCCTGCTTTTAAGAAATCAATATAATTATTATAGTTTTTCTTAATTTCTGATTCGGTAGCTGATTTCATCAAATATTTCTCAAGACAGGTCTTACCGATCATTTTAATAATACTGATGAAGTTCTGAGAGTGTTTAGATTTCCTGATTTCCGCCGGAAAATAAGTTAAATCAATTTCCACATCCGGTTGGATAATTCTCGGAATCAAATCATCAGGGCGAGAACTGTCATTGAAGATTGTTGAAAGGATGTTTATCCGAAATTGACGGTTTTCCGCATTTGCAAGCTTATCAATCGTATTTGAAAACTTCATTTTCAAGGCTTCATAAACATCATTATCGGTTTCTTCCAAATATCTGGCGAACTTCAATTTATCAATGCCGTACATATACTGCATTAAATAAATAAATAAGTCATCTACATTCTCGAAGTATTGGTAGAAACTACCGCGGGGAATTTTCGCCGCTTTCACTATATTCGCGATAACCGCCTTGTCGAGTGGAACTCGGGAAAACTCTTTCTTAGCGGCTCTGAGAATTCTTATTCTTTTTTCCTTAGGTAAATTCAAAAATGTTTTGGTTGGCATAAAACACCTCCATATATCTTTATTCTAACATTAAATGCATCCAATATCAAGTAGTTTAAAAACTACTCTTCTTCTATTATACCATTTTTTCTTAAATAAAAGTTAAATTTTTAAATCTCCGGTTTTAATCCATCCGGCCTTTCGGAAAACGAGATCAAGGATATAAACCAGGATAATTGGTAAGGCAATTTGCAGGACAAGGATACTGAGCCAAGCATTTTCCTGCATCGAATGGATTGTTCCGATCTGCCCGACCAAACCTGAGGTACCCATGCCACTCCCTTCTTTTGTACAACTGGTTTGAAAAGCCATGGTAGCGAGCGGTCCGAGGATGGCACTGACAATAATTGTCGGCAGCCAAATTATCGGCTTTTTTAGAATATTCTTAAACTGTAACATCGAGGTTCCGATGGCAACCGAAAGAACAGTTCCAAAATTATTATCTTTTCGAGACATCACCGCAAAACCCAACATTTGAACACAACAACCAATAACTGCAGCTCCTCCGGCTAATCCGTCTAAACCAATCGCAATGGCAATAGCCGCCGAAGATATCGGAGCCGTTAAAATCATCCCCATTAAAACCGCGATAATAATCCCCATAAAGAAGGGTTGAGCGGTGGTTGCCCATTTAAGGAAATCACCGATTGCTTTCATCATATTTGAAACCGGATCATTCAAAAGTATATAAAAGCCATAAGCAATAAGTGCCGAAGAAAGAGGAATAATAATTATATCGATAAAGGTTTTCTTTCGGAAAATCAAATTCATAATTTCGATTGAAGCGATAACCGATAAATATTCAACCATCGGATCCCCAATTTTTAAATTTGAGGCAATACCGCCGGCAAGTCCGGCCGCAACCAAGCGCAATCCGTCAAGTTTTAAACTCCAGGCTATGCCAATTCCGATTCCGACTCCGGTTAGGTTTTTTAAGAGTGTTGCAAGATTAATCAAAAACTCCGCTTCAAGAAGTCCCCCGATTGTATTAATAATAGTTCCGACGATTAAGGTTGAAAATAAACCGTATGCCATTCCGTTCAAAGTTTTGATTAAATAATTCAAAAATTGTTTTCCAATTCCTTTTATATTTCTTTCTTTCATATTAAACCTTCTTTTCCAATCCAAATCTTTCTATATATTATACCTTAATTTCCCCGCTTTTACATCACTTCTGATAAAGTTTTAAGAAAAACCTCTTAAAGCATAATTGAAAATATACTTTAAGAGGTGTTTTATTTAGAAAACAGATTTTAGACTATGCCTTCTTACAATATTTTCCCTTAAGATGATCTGTAAATACATAGATTAAGTTCAAGAGGATTCCAAAGATGGCTGCGGTTGCGATTGGGGGAAGTTCTATACCGAAGAAAGGGATGTTTCCGATAATTGAACCGCCAAGCCCGATAATCAAAATCGTAGCAATGATGGAAAGATTTCTTGAATCGAATAAATTAACTTTCTTATCGACCATAATCGTAATTCCCTGAGCACCGATAACTCCAAAGAGATAGACGGAAAGTCCGCCGATAACAGCTTCGGGAATGGAGTAAACTGCAGCCGAAAGTGGATTTACAAAAGCCAAAACCATAGTAATGATTGAGGCGGCAATCAAAACGCCGATTGAATAATTCTTGGTAATTGCCATTGTGCTAATGTTCTCACCATAATTAGTTCCCGCCGGTCCGCCGATGGCACCGCTGATAATATCACCTAAACCGTCACCAATCAGATTCATACCGAGACGATCGGCAATTTTGTATTTCTTCTTACTTTGCTTTTCTTCTGCTAGTTTATTGACATAAATATCAAGCTGATAGAGATGAGCGGTTGATTCAGGAATTGTTGCAATCGCAATTGGCATAATTGCAAGGGTTGCTTCCCAAGAAGGTCTTGGCAGAGTAAAGTGAGGAATTGAAAAGAATGAATCACTACCACCGAGTGTAAAATCAACAAAATTTATGCCAGAAAAATAATCAATTATTAAAGCAACAACATAACCGAGCAAAAGACCCAAGAGAATTGGTATTTGACTCCAGGTTCCTTTTTTTAGATAAACTGAAAAGAAAACTGTTGCCAGAAGCGTCACCAGACCAATTATCCAACTTAGGTTTTGAGCAAGTTGAAAATTTTCGACTGTTGCTTGTACTGTTTGTCCTACATTTACAATATTTCCTAAAGCGCTACCTGCAAGGGAAAGTCCAATAATCAAGGCAATTGGGCCGGTAACTGTCGCAGGCAATACCTTCTCGATTTTTTCCATACTAATTTTTCTAACCAAAAGACCGACACCAATTGAAATCAGTCCGGAAAGAATAATTCCAAATTGAGCGGCAGAAATCAAGTGATCCGGAGCCGGAAAACCATTTTGATTTGGAATTGTGATGGAAACGATTGCTGTAATATAGGAAAAGCTCGACCCATAATATAAGGGGATTTTTTTCTTGGTGATTAAAATAAAGCAAAGCGTCGCAAGTCCACTGGCAAAGATGGTTGTGGAAACATGGAATCCAGTTAAGAGTGCCACCAATACTGTTGCCGGAAACATAACAACAATTTGCTGTAAAGCAAAGAGTAGTAGTTTACCGAACGAAGGGGTTTCATCAGGCAAATAGCCCATAATTTTTTTAGTTTCTGTCATAAATTCTTTCTCCTTTTAATTTTTTTCCCTAAAAAATGACGAATCACGGATTCGTAAATAAACCCAATAATTCGTCATCATCTTTTTAAATTATCCCTGCACCTTTCAGTGCCATTAAAACAAAGTAAACTAAGAATAAACCTGCGCTTCCCCAAAGAACTGGATGAATCTCGCGAACCTTCTTCTGGCAAAGCTTTACGATAATATAGAAGATAAATCCAAAAGCTATACCGATAGAAATATTATAAGCAAGAGCCATCAAAAGTGCTGTGAAGAATGCCGGTACCGCTTCGGAAAATTCATCCCATTTGATATCCTTGAAGCTTCCAGCCATCATAACACCAACAACGATTAATGCCGGAGCAGTAGCCGCCCCCGGAACCGCCAAGGCAACTGGAGCTAAGAAAATACAAAGAAGGAAAAATAAAGCGGTAAAGACGGAAGTAAGCCCAGTACGACCACCGGCTTCAATTCCAGCTGTTGATTCTACATAGGTTGTAGTATTAGATGTTCCAAAAATTGCACCTATGGATGTTGCAATAGAGTCTGCAAAAAGAGCTTTTTCCATTTTAGTTTTGAAACCTTTACTGTGTTCAACTGCAGCAATATCTTCATCGGTGAAGATTCCACTTCTTCTTCCGGTACCGATAAATGTTCCGATTGTGTCGAAAGTATCAGTTAAACTTAAAGCAAAGATAGCAAGTAGTGCCATTGGGATTCTGCTGGCATCTTTAAATAGAGTTCCAATACCTCCAAATGCGGCACCAAAAGTATCACCTAATTCACCAAATGGAGTTAAAATATCGGAGAACATATTACTTAACGGAGTCAAATCCGTAACCTTTAATGGGATTCCGAGTAAAGTAGTTCCGATAATTCCGATTAGAATTGCTCCTTTAACTTTTAGAAGTAATAAAACAACAGTTATAACAAGTCCGATCAAAGCTAAAAGCGGTACATTAGAGCTGAAATCCGTTAATGCTGGAACAATAGAAGAATCTGCAAGCATTCCAGCATTAACGGATTTCAGCTCTAAT
>CALEGD010000082.1 GCA_937877075.1 uncultured Acholeplasmatales bacterium | reverse complement strand
GGAAAGCAAAAACAAAGAAGTATAATAATAAAAAAGAGTTTTTTCATAAACCAACCTCCATAATTATATTAGGAGAGAATTAAAAGTTTCCGTTAAAAAAACCGAACCTTTTTGGTTCGGCTAAAATCTTTTCAAATATAAAGCAATTTCTTCTTCAAGAATGTAGAAGGGTGTGGGACCGGTATTTAAATAGAAATTATGAAATTCATAATTAATATTTCCAATATCTAAGTCTTTAGATTTTTCGATAAAACTTGCCTTTAGATCCAATAATTGATGATAACTGAAAAAATATTCGAGATAATTAGTCGCAATCTCAATTAACTGATAATATATTTCCTCAATGGCTTTGCTATCAAGTTGTTGAAACATATCTCTTATAAATTCAGTAAACTTAGGAATTGACCAACCGTAATAATTAATTCCGATATCAGCCATACAAAAATAAAGATAAGTAAGTTCATCATTTAATTGGTAAGCCTTCAAAACATTAGAATCTATTTCGGTATATTCGCCAACAAATCTTTCAACATAAGTGGCCCAAGCTTCAGAATAGCTCTTATAACTGATAAACTTTCTGATATTCGGTAGAGAACTATTTTTTAAAATCGAATGTTGGAGCAGATGGCCGGGAACTCCTTCATGTGCCAGGGTGAAAAAAGCATAAGCAGGACGGTCTCCAAAGATTGAATCATTTATATAAATTACTTCTGTAACCTCCGCATCAATCGGAGAAAGGAAATACATCGCCGGGGAGGAATTCTCTTTAAGTGAGGAGGGAATATTTTCAATCTTGACCTTAACATCGGTGATTATTGGAAAATCATCTTGGTAATTTTCCAAATAAAAGTCTAATATTCCTTGATTAGTATAGTTTGAAAATTGCGAATCTAGACTCATAACTTTGTATGCAACTCCGGGTTGTTTGAAAAGAGTGGTGAATAAATCGAAATTATCCTCAAACTTTTCTTCAAGATAAGTATATGCTTCCGCAACTTCCAGCTTTGTACCGGTAGCATCTCGGAAAAGGACTTGGTAATATTCCTTGCCCTTCTCAAAATGAGCAAGGCCTTGATTATTCACAGCCCGACCTTTTAACTTCGCCAATTCTTTTTTTAGATAACGATAGGCGGGAAGAAATTCATTCTTAATTAAATCTTCATTATGTGTTCGATAAAGGTTTTTTTCATCCAATGATAAAAACTGTAAACCTTCGACCTTTTTATTAAAAAGAGGAATCAAATAATTAACCTCTGCGGATAAAAATGATTCACACTGACTAATAATGCCATCGATTTGTTTATCGTTCATACCAAAGCCTCGTTCGGATTTTTCATTTTCAAAGGCGATGATATTTTCAAAAGAAGTACGGGTAGTTATCAAATAATCAAAATAATCTTCAATATCCTTCATTGTATAGAAATGGTATTCGGAAAGAACTAAAGGTAATTGAGCTTGGTAACCGAGATAACTTCCTAAGGGATTTTCGTAATAATAATAATCTTCATAACTGAGGTTTATTTCTAGATAGTCTTCCACAACCCGGTAAGTCAGTTGTCTTCCGGGATCAAGATTTTCATATCTAAAACTTACAAGTTCTTCTTTCAAAGTTTTCATTACCTGATAGTAATCTTGATAATCTTCTTCTGAAAATGTAATCGGTTCAACTTTCAAATCTTCAAAACCGAAGGCTTTCGCATCTTTAACTAAGAAATTTGCATCTAGAGGTGAACCCACCATATTAATAAAAAGTTGTTCCATAAAACTATCAAATTTACGCCTTTGATTACCGAAACAACCGCTAAGAACAATTAATAATGAAAGAATTAAAAATAATAATTTTTTTTTGGTTTTTTTCATAAATTAGCAATTCGGATTGTGTCACGCGCTATCATTAATTCCTCATTTGTCGGGATAACAAATGCCCTAATTTTTGATTTTTTCGTCGTGATTTCCACTATCTCCCTGCTAATAGTATTAGCCCCTTCATCTATTTCAACACCCAGAACTTTCAGTCTGTTTAAAACATCACGACGGCAACGGCTACTATTTTCACCGATACCGGCCGTAAAGACAATAATATCAATTCCTTCAAGTTGAACATAATAACTGCCGATATAGTCAGCAATTCTTTTGGATTGAATATCCAGTGCCAGTTTACAACGTGCATTTCCGGCTTGCATTCCTGCTTCTAAATCTCGAGAATCGTTTGAAACACCGGAAACACCTAAATAACCGGATTTCTTATTTAAGATATTAACAACTTCAGACGCAGAGATGTTTTCCGCATCACTGATGACCCCAACAATAGCCGGATCGATATTTCCGCTTCTTGTGCCCATCACCAAACCTTCCAGGGGAGTCAGTCCCATGGAAGTATCAATGCACTTACCTCCCTTAACGGCCGTAATCGAAGCCCCGTTTCCAAGATGGCAGGTGACAATTTTTAATTCTTCAAGCGGACGACCGACAATTTCTGCTGCTTTCATGGCAACATATTTATGGCTGGTACCATGAGCCCCGTATTTTCTGATTTTATATTTTGTATACCATTCATAAGGTACGGCATACATAAATGTCTCTTCGTTCATCGTTTGATGGAAAGAAGTATCAAAGACGGCAACATTAGGAACATCGGGCAAAGCCTGTAAGAAAGCTCTGATTCCCGTCAAATGAGCAGGATT
>CALEGD010000081.1 GCA_937877075.1 uncultured Acholeplasmatales bacterium | reverse complement strand
ATAGCGGAGCAACCTGGGGGAGGGCTATGTTCGTACTGATGGTATATTCCATTTGGGACGGGTTAGCTTTCAAGATTATTGTTTTTCTCTCCGGACTTCAAAGTATTGACAAACAATATTATCAAGCTGCTCAAATTGATGCGACTCCAAGATGGAGGGTTTTCAGAAGAATTACTGTTCCTCTGCTTTCACCGATGATTCTTTATATTACCATTACTTCATTTATGGGAGCTTTTAAGGTTTATTCTAGTGTTATCGGAATTTTTGGAACCGGAAGATATGGTCCTGTTGGAAATGACAAGTTATTGATTACTATTGTTGGCTATGTCTATGAACAGTTTAATGTCAGCGGTATGCCTTTCGGAGTAGGATCTGCGGGCTCATTAATTCTGTTCTTAATTATCTTGCTCATAACCGGTATTCAAATGCAGGTAAGTAAGAAACGGGTTCATTATTAGGAGGCAACTATGGAAAAAGAATTATATCTAGATCCACAAGAACTTAAGAAATATAAGATAAAAACTACAATTGGAAAAGTCTTTATCTATGCCTTCATAATAGCTATGTCAATTTACATTGTTGTTCCCTTCCTTTGGATGATACTCAGTTCAGTTAAGGATACTAATGAGATTATCTCAAGACAGGTTACTTTTTTTCCGAGAGGGAAATGGCAATGGGGAAATTACAGTAAATTACTTAAGGGAATTATTAGCATTGATCAATACGGTCAAGAATACTATAGTTTTAAACCGATTCCGTTTCATTGGATGTTTTTAAATACTATCGTTGTCGGTTTCTTTACAACCCTTGGTACAATTGTAACCACGATACTTGCTGCTTTTGCTTTTTCACGATTGAATTTTAAAGGCAGAGACGTTATTTTCGCTATCATGTTAACGACGATGATGATTCCTGGTGAGGTTTTCGTTATTACAAATTTTATGACTTTAAGCCGGTATACCAACTGGATTAAGTCAGCAAATCATATTGAAAATTATTTCGCATTGGTTTTTCCGTTTGTAACGAGTGTATTTTATACCTTCTTCCTCCGTCAAACTTTCCGCCAGATACCGAATGAATTGTATCTTGCTGCCAAGGTTGACGGAACCTCAGATTTTAAATATCTGGTGAGGGTTATGATTCCTCTTGCCCAAGCTACCATCACGACAATAATCATCTTAAGTATGATCGGTACATGGAATGCTTATATTTGGCCAAGTTTCGTTACCAACGCAAATTATACAAATCAATTGTTGGTCAGCAACGGTTTGATGGTTGGACTTCGGGGGGCTTCGGAAACAACCGGGCCGAACTCGATATTGAACCTACAACTTGCTTCCTCAACAATGGTTACCATCCCCTTATTGATTGTCTTCTTTAGTTGTAAGAAGTACATTCTTAGAGGTGTGTCAAGAAGCGGTATAAAAGGTTAATCCTATATAAAAAACATATAAAGAAAAGAAAGGAAAGGACTAAAGTGAAAAAATTCATTTTGTTGCTAGTGGCATTATTGTTCACTTTTACGCTTGTCAGTTGTAAAAAGGATGACAGGACAGTGGTTAGATTCGCAATTATTTCTGGACAGATTTCAACTGCAGTTAAGAATCTGAAATTCGAAGAAAAGTTCGAAGAAGTAAATCCCGACATCAATGTTGAGATTATTACTATTGAAGGTAACTATGATACTCTTCGCACGCAAGCAATTATGGAAATCAATACCGGAAGTAAAACAGCTCCCAGTCTGGTAATTGGTTATCCTGATCATTTTGCGGAATATTATGGCGGAGGAGCTTTGGTTAATCTGCAGACATTTATTGATGATCCGGAACATGGATTTTCAACTGCCGAGTTAAATGATTTTATTGATTCTTATCTACAAGAGAATAGAGGATTTAGTAGTTCTAAACCTAATGATCTCTTCGGACTTCCCTTCAATAAGTCTAGTGAAGTTTTAATTTACAACAAAACTGCTTTTGAAGTTCTCTTTGGAGAAGGTTGGGAAGATAAAGTTCCCGTGACATGGGATGAACTTGCAGCAGTATCGCAGGAAATTATTGATCTTGTCGGAAAAGGAAAACTTGATACTCATTGGGTTATTACCGCAGACAACCCGGATACAACAGATAAAGATGAAACAGAATATCTTATTGTTTCCGATTATCTCAAAGCTAAAAAATTTGCTCCGTTTGGATACGACTCCAGCGGTAACGGATTCATTACTTTAACTCGCCAATGGGGCGGAAAATACACCGAGAGAGATAGTGTTGCGAAAGGTTATGCTGTCTTTAATAATACAGAAGCTAGACAAATGATGACTGATGTTAAAAAGATGCATACTGATGGCTACTTCAATCTAGCTGCAAACTTCGGTGCCAACTACTGTAGTGATGCTTTGAAAGCAATTCAGTGTTTAATGACAGTTGGTTCTACAGCCGGTGTTCGGTATAATGAATCAGGCGATTATGATTATGATCTTGGAGTTGCTCCGATTCCTTATAAAACGGAAGATAAAAAATATGTCATCCAACAAGGAACTAACATCGCAATGTTAGATGTTAATAAAACAGAAGAAGAAAAGTTAGCTGCATGGAAATTCCTTAAGTTCTTACTTACTCCTGAAAATACAGCTGCATTTGCAATGGAAACAGGCGGATACTTCCCGGTTAGAAAGTCTGCTTTTGTCTCCGATGCTTACCAAGAATATCTGACTAATCCTTCAGATGAAAAAGCAGCTTATTCTTTAGCTGCAAGTGTTGCTCAAAATTTCTATATTACTACATACTCCTATTTTGTTGACCCAGCTTTTATCGGCTCTTCAAGAATACGTCAAGAAGTAGGAAGTATCTTTGATGATGTTATCGTCAACGGCGAGGATGTTACTGAAAGATTTAACGAGGCAGACGATACATTGTATTCTTATCTAAAGAGATAATAAATAAAAATGATAAAGATTAAATTAAAAAGACTTTTATACAGTTTTCTTTCTCTTATTTTAGCTTTTGCTTTGGTAGCATGTGGAGGAGACGAAAACAGCTTCTCCACAAAATATACCGATCAATTACAGTTAGAATCAGAGTATGAAAACAAAAAATTTATGACGGACGGTATTGAAATTGTAACTCTTTTTCAAGCTGTGGACGGTGATACTGCTCACTTTCTTGATGCGGATAATAAAAACCTTAAAATTCGTTTCCTTGGTGTTAATACTCCTGAATCAACAGGTCAAATTGCACCCTGGGGAAATCAAGCCAGCGCATTTACAAAGTCTAAATTAGAGAATGCGGCGGAAATTGTTATTGAATCTGAAGTCCTCGGTCAAGCGCCGGAAATCGATGCAACCGGTAGTCGTTATCTCGCTTATATCTGGTATCGTCCAAGCAAAAATGCTAATTTCCGAAATCTGAATTTAGAATTAATAGAACAATGTTATTCTTTCTTTACCGGTTTGGAAGATAATCTGAAATATGGGGAAACATTTAGAAAAGCCTATGTAGAAGTTTATCCGAAGAAACTCCGTGTTTTTGGAGAACTTGATCCTGATTTTGATTATACAGGCGGAGTCAGTAATATTACGATTGCAGAGTTAAGGTATAATTTGTCTAGTTATTCAACCGGGACAAACTTAAAAATTACTGCTCGGGTGGTAAGGTCTGTAGGTAATAGTCTTTTTATTGAAGACACTGAGGAGACCGTTATTGATGGTAAGTCAATAAAAGCAGGAATTTTCCTGTATCATTCTTTTATAAGCGCCCTTGGTAAGTATAAAATAGGAGATGTCATCTCTTTTGAATGTCAAGCTTCAGACAGCGAAACTTACGGATTTCAATTGGTTAATGCCCGTAATTTAAGGAAAGTCGAAGAAGGGACCGAAGTAGAAATTAAAGAATTGCCGGAAGATGCATCCTCTCTTAAGGACTACGAAGGTTCAGTTGTAAAAATAAGTGAATTCACAGTCACCGGCATCGGGAATCAGAACGAAGAAACCAGAGCATATACAATCTTTGGTACTCTGAAAAACGGTGCGGAAACACAAGTGCGTATAGACGCGGATACAAATCCGAAATTGGCCTACTCATATCCTGTAATAGGTAAGACCTATCAAGTAATCGGCGGTATTAGCAGATTTGTTGATTTCTATAATGAGGGAAAAGTTATCTACCAAATTAAACTTGGAAATCTGACAGGAGTAGGACTCTACGATTTCACACTTAAGAATTGAATACAAATATTATGTAAGGAGAGGTAAAATTTAATGACATTATTAAAAAATAATGTGAAAAGAATCTTTGTCTTAATTTTAGCCTTATTTGCTTCCTTTGGTTTAGTGGCATGTAAGGATGATGAGGGGACGCTCGATCCGGAAAAGCAAATTAGTGAAGCGCTCGGATCAATCGCTTTAGGTGATACAAATAGTTTAAATCAATCTTTTGATTTAATTGCAAAAACTGGTAAACATGGTTTAACAATAGAATGGTCAGTTGTGAATGTTAAAGGCGAAACTGCAACTATTGATGATACTGGAGACGTTCCCCGTGTAATTATTACACCAGAACCTTATGAAGAAGACGAAGAAGGCAATCAAATCAACGAATGGGGACAAGCAACTCTTAGAGCTACTGTTAGAATCGGTGATAAATCTTCATTCAGAGAATGGGATTTATGGATTGTTCGTGCACCAAAGGTTTTGAATATGCCAATCTCAGAAGTTTTAGCACAGGAAAACAATGCAGTAGTTGGCTTTACCGGAACAGTTCTTTTTGTTCATGGCAACGGTTTCTATGTTGCTGACGAAACAGGAACAATTTATGTTTATACTAAACCGACAAATCCAAATGTTCTTCCGGGTGCGGTAGTATCTGTTGAAGGAACTAAGATTGTTGCTTTCGGTCAACCGGAAATTGACAGAGGATACAGGGTTGAAGTAATTACTAAAGCTCCGGATACAGGATTTGATTATCAGAGTTTAGCTGTAGATGCATATGTTCCAGAAGTATCTTGGCAACCTGTAACAAATTATGATGCTTATGGAAAAATAGTTAATCTTTCCGGAAAAGTAACAAAGGGTCAATACGGAAATTATGAAAACTTAGAAATCACTGATGAACTTACCGGTGAGAAAGTCATGATTTATCATGATTCCGAAAAAGAATTTGTGGATGCTGTTGAAGCTAATGTAGACAAATATGTAAAATTAACTGCTATAACTTTAAGTTTTCACTCAACAGATAAGGTCTGGAGAATATTGGGTTATGGTGGCTCAGTCGAAGAAATTGATGCTCCTGTATATACCGCTGAAGACAAATTGAATCTAGTAGGAATTAAATTAGAAACTCTATTTAAAGGTAAAGAAGTGGTTAATGACCTGGCATTACCTACTGATTCATTATTTGACTCAACTGTTTCTTGGGAGTCTAAGAATACTGCTGTTATTGGTAATGACGGCAAACTTACTGCTCCGACAGAGGATACTGAAGTTGAACTAGTAGCTTCGGTTACTTTAGGTGCAGAAGTAAAAGACTTTACTTTTAAAGTTTTAGTTAAAGTTCCTGAAGCTCCAAAAGAAGCTACTGAAATGACAGTTGCTGAATTGCTTGAAGCTATTGATAATAAAGATGCTGATTATGTTGTTGTTGAAGGTGTAATTATCGGCCGTGATAGTGGTGGATATTTCTATTTGGCTGATGAAACCGGAGTGATTTATGTACGTGTCAAGCTCACTGACCATGGTGTAGAAATCGGAGATAAAGTTAGTGTTACCGCAGCCGGAAGCATTTATAACGGTACAACTCGTTATAACAGACAGTTCGCTGGCGACGGTGTAGCTGAGATTGAAAAACTTGATGATCAGAAACATGAATCTCCTTTTGTTGCTGTTGCGGCACAAATTTCTGATTTCGATCAAACAATTACAGAAACCAATCTTGTAACAGAAGTTTTGAAAGAAAAACTTTTCGGAAAAGTCTTTACAATCGAAGGATATTTTATTCTTGTTCAAAGTGGCAGTTTCCAAGATCTATATTTAGCGGAATCATTAGATGCGGGTGCAAACAAAGTAAGAATCTATCACAGTTCTATGGAAGTAAATGCACTTAAAACTCTTATTGGTAAACAAGTTAAAATTACTGCAGTAGCCTATGAATGCAATCCAAGCGCGGGTGTTTGGAATTTAGGATTTATGGGAAGAGATGGTGATTTAGAGGTTACTTTGTCCGAAACTGACCAAGAAGCAATTGCAGAAAATGAAATCAAAGCAATTTTACCGAAAGATAATCTTCTTGTTGGTGATTTAAGTTTCTTCTCAAAAACTGCTTATAAATATATACTTGGAGACGTGACTTATGAATTTACATCAAACAATACTGAAGTTTTGGGTAATGACGGAAAATATGCCGAACCAGAAGTAGAAACTATTGTTGAATTAAAAGTTAAAGCTACATTTAGTGAAACTCATTTTAAAGAATTTGTATTTAATCTGACAGCTGAAGTTGTTGTTGTTTCAGATCCATCATTAAAATATGAGTTTGACTTTGATGGAGGAGCAACAAGTTATAATGATGTAAATACTGACTTTAGAAATCTTGTAGATAATAAAAACGTAACATTTAGTTCTCATAGGGTTGCTTATAATACTACAACTTCAGTTCCTGGCGCTACTAAGGGAATGGTTCTTGGCCCAAGACTTGGCGATAATGATGGAATTTCATGGGCTGAATTTAGCTTTGGAACTGATGTGATTACATCAATGTCATTTGATTGCTACTTTTGGAATAATAAGGCTGAAGCGTTATTTACTAAAATCGAATTACAAGTCAAAGTTGATGATGTATGGACAACTATAAAAGATTTGAAGACAGAAATTGCCGGAGAAACAACTATTATCAATATTTCAGTTGATGGATTTTCTGGATCTGTGTTTAGATTTTATGCAGAAGGCGGAAAAGAGAATGCTAATGACGCAAGATGCGTTATAGATAATCTTAAAGCTCATATCACAATTTCTGAATGATAAAACATAAAGGTCGTAGGTTACTCTATGACCTTTTTTCTTGTTATATAGCGATTTTTATGATAAAATTTTATACAAGAGGTGATGGTTTTGGAATACAAGAAATGGTATGATAAGGATATTAAAACATCAATGCTTGGTTTTGGGGCAATGAGATTAAAAACCGTTAATGGCGAGATTGATGAAGAAAAAGGTTTTGCTTTATTTGATCATGCTTATCAGAACGGTATTAATTACTTTGATACAGCTATGCCTTATACCGATGGAAAGAATGAAGCATTTGTCGGGAAGGCTTTAAAAAGATATCCACGTGAATCCTTTTATCTTGCAACAAAACTTACTTTGCGTTTGTTTGAGAAACGGGAAGAAATTGTAAATATAATTGACAAACAACTAGAAATCCTTCAAACGGATTACATAGATATGTATCTCTTGCATGCAATGAATAAAGAAAGGTTGCAGGTTGCAAAAGAGTGGAAAGTTTTTGATTTGATTGATAAATGGAAAAATGAAGGGAAGATTAAATACATAGGTTTTTCTTTTCATGGCGATTATGAGGCATTTAGAGAAATGCTTGACTCTTATAACTGGGATTTTTGTCAGATTCAGCTTAATTATCTAGACACAGAATTTCAACAAGGAATAAAAGGTTATTATGATTTGGAAAAAAGGAAGATTCCGGTAGTAATTATGGAACCAATTAAAGGAGGAAAACTTGCTGGATTTAATAAGAATATCGAAAAGATCTTCAAAGATCATAGCGATGCATCAATTGCTTCTTGGGCTTTAAGATGGGTCGGCAGTCTTCCGGGAGTTAAAGTGATTTTAAGCGGCATGAATGAAATTGACCAAATGGTGGATAATATTGAAACCTTTACAAATTTCAAACCTTTGGATAAAGGTGAACAAGAAGTTGTGTTAAAAGTTAAATCTGCACTTCAGGAGATAAAAGCCGTCGGCTGTACAAATTGCAAGTATTGCCTTCCCTGTACTACAAATATCAATATCCCTGGTTATTTTAGTCTTCTTAATAATTATCGAATGTTTGAAAACGAAGATGATTCAAAATGGAATTTTAAAAACCTCAAACAAAACTTTGCCCTTCCTAATGAATGTATAGAATGTGGGAAATGTTTAGAAGATTGCCCTCAAAATATCAACATTCCGGAAGAACTAAAAAAGATAGCCGGAGAATTGAAGTTTTTGAACTTTTAAGGAGAGAATAAGTGGAAATTCTCCCTTTTTTTGGTAAAATTCTTTTTGAGAAAAAATTATATCTTTGAAAAGGTATTCATTTCTTTGTTTTAATGTGTTATAATATGAGTAAAGAGGAATGATTTTGATGAAAAAAGTTGTGATTGTTGAGGGAAAACACGACTATGCTAGAATAAAACAGATTTATCCCGAGTTGCCGGTTCTGATTACAAACGGTAGTGCCGTCAGTCAAGTGTTTCTGGAACAGGTAAAAAAAATAAGTAAAAGCCACGAGATAATCCTCCTTTTAGATCCCGATTATCCTGGCGAAAGAATAAGAAAAATAATAACGAATTTTTGTCCTGATGTAAGTCATGCTTTTGTACATCTAAAAGATGCGATAAGCAAAAATGGAAAAAAAGTCGGAGTTGAACATGTGAACTTAGAAGTCTTGAAAAAGGTTCTCGATAATACGACTAAAGCTGACTTTCATGAGAACCTCACGATTCAAGATCTTTATGACCTAGGACTTATAGGCGAGAAGGAGAGCAGAGAAAGACGAAAGAAACTCTGTGATAGTTTGAATATTGGGTATGTAAACGGCAAGCAACTTGCAAGGCGCCTCAATCTCTTTAATATCACTCTTAATCAAGTTAAGGAAGTTCTATGATTGGAAATATAAAAAAAACTCAAGCAATCCTTGATAAATATCAATTGAAAGCCAAAAAAGGCTTTGGTCAGAATTTTCTTATTGATGAGAACATTCTTAAAAAAATTGTAAATGAAGCTGGGCCGGATAAAGAAACCGGAGTTATTGAAATTGGTCCCGGAATCGGCGCTCTAACCGAGCTTTTACTGGAAAGTTTCCGAAAGGTTTTGGCTTATGAAATTGATCGGAATCTAATTGCGGTTCTTCAAGAAGAATTGAAAGCATTCAATAACTTTAAAGTTATTAATCAAGATTTTTTGAAAACAGATTTAAAGCAAGATATGAACTATTTTGATGACTGTAAAAGGGTTATTGTAGTTAGTAATCTACCTTATTATATAACGACTCCGATTATCTTAAAGTTTTTGGAAGAAGAAAATCCGATTGAAGAGTTTTACTTTATGATTCAAAAGGAAGTTGGAGAGCGGTTGGTTGCTAAGAAAGGAACAAAAGATTATGGCTCCCTTTCTGTATTAATGGACTATCGGACCGATGCAAGGATTCTTTTTCAGGTTTCTAGAAACTCATTTTTACCACGACCACAGGTGGATAGTGTAATTATTAGGCTAAATAAGAAAAAACTTAATTTTGGAATTAACAATGAATTTGCTTTTCTAAAGTTTATTCGGAATATTTTTTCTCAAAAACGAAAAACCTTAGCAAATAACCTTGTTCGTGCATATCGTCTTTCAAAAGAAAGAATACAAGAATATATCAAAGAAATTGATTTAAACGAGAATATTCGCAGTGAAAATTTAAGTTTGGAACAAATAGCTACTCTTTACAAGAATATCTTTGAAGCACCTAATTAAGGAGAATATCATAACTTAATATAGGTGGTAGTGTGGAAACATCAAGTTTTGTAGTTCTTAAAGCTGATGAGAAGAAGATAATTTATCTTATTGATGAAATCGTTAATACGGATAAGGTATATATATCCGGTCTGCATTACCGTATTCGAAAAATAGTTGCTTTGGATGAGCTGCGACCGGCAACGGATGAAGAAGTAGAAATTGAAAATAAGAAAGACCAGAAGTATTTTTTAAGTATTGCCAATACTAAAAAGAGAGCCAATAAAAACTATCTTCTCGGAACTGTGCTTCATATTGACGGTGACCAAAAATATTTAGACAAGTGTCTTCAATTATATAAAGAAATCGGGGTTTTCGCAAACGGAATTACGATTAAAGAAAATCAAATTCATGAGCAGATTCAAAATCTGGTTTTCAAACTTACTCCGGATATTGTTGTGTTAACCGGTCATGATGTTTATAATCAGAAGGGATTGAAAGGTTTAGAAAACTATACCAATTCCCTAAATTATTCAAAAGCGGTTAGAAAGATAAGACAAATAAAATCGAGGGGTGATGTTGTAGTAATTGCCGGTGCTTGTCAATCTAACTTTGAAGCTCTGATTGCGAGCGGTGCCGATTTTGCCAGTAGCCCTAAAAGGATAAATATACATACTTTTGATCCAGCAGTAATTGCCATTAAAACTGCGACAACTGCTTTTAATAAAATTGTAAATTTAAGTGAAGCTTTAAGATATATTGAAAAAGGAAGTGAAGCTTTTGGAGGGCTGGAAACCTTCGGTAAAATGAAATTATTTGTCTGACAGGAGCAAAAAATGGTTATCGAAAAAGGATATGCAAAAATTAATCTTGGACTTGAAGTACTCAGAAAGCGCGAAGACGGCTATCATGACCTAGATATGATTATGACTAGCGTCAATCTTTATGATGAACTCTATTTTGAAGATAACCTTGAGGGTAATAATATAATCATTGAATGTGAAACACTTAAACATTTAAATCCAGAATCGAATCTGGTCTATAAAGCAATAATGATTTTACGTGAAAGATTTGGAATCAAACGTGGCGTCAAAGTTAGAATTGTTAAAAGAATTCCGGAACAAGCCGGTTTGGGTGGCGGCAGCGCCGACTGTGCGGCGACTCTGAGGGCGATGAACAAGTTGTGGAGTCTGGGATTGTCTGATGATGATCTTGCAAAAATTGGTTTCGAACTGGGAAGCGATGTTCCTTTTTGTATTTATAATAGAACTGCCAGAGTCAAAGGACGAGGTGAAAAGTTAGAATTTATTGAAGATATGCCTTTTACATATCTAATTCTCGTTTTACCTCCTTTTCGAAATTCGACCGCTGAAATATTTAGAAACTTTTCAGTTCATCACGAAAATTCTCGATGTATTGAAGATTTACAGGATGCGGTTGGAGAAGGGGCGCTTGATCAGATTTCCGAAAATCTCTTCAATGACTTAGAAAAGGGAGTTAAAAGGAGTGAAATTGCGGAGGTAAAAAGAGACTTGCTTACTGCCGGAGCTTTAGGTTCGGTGATGAGCGGAAGCGGCCCTGCTGTTTTTGGTCTTTGTTTAAACAGTGAGAGGAATGCTCAACATGTTCTTCAGCGCTTCATAAATCTCATAAAAAAGAAATATCCCCAAACCGCACAAAAATGGGAAGCAAGCGTTCAAACTATCAGAAGTTCTCGGCGAGCAAAAAAAACAAGTTTTGAAAAAGAGATTAAAAGTTCAAAAAAAGCAAATATTATTGCTCAAACCGAAAGCAAAGCCTACGCTATGCTGCCTCTTGGATATCAAAAAATCCTAAACCATTCTAAAATTATTCTTACTCCGCTGAGTTTATGGGATAATGTCATTATTCAGAAATTTGATCAACCTTATTCAGAACTTATTTTCACTGACGGAAGCAGTAGAAAAGAACTTGAAATTATTATCAGTGAAATTTCTAAATTATTGGGTTATGGTCTCAGGATAACTATCAAGGAATCGGTTAGAAATAAATTCGGACTTATTTCCAATGATAATTATCTTTGTACAATCATTAATGCATTAGCTGATTTCGGAAGCGATACCGAAAAATTATTCTCACTTTTTTCAAATCGCGTCCGCCTATATAAAGATAATCATACGGTTGTTTACGATTCAAAAACGGACAAGTTCAAAGATTTTGGAAATGCCGTCTTTGGTTATGTGCTTTTGGTTGATTTAAATCTTAAAAATTATCAAAGCCCTCGCCATACCAGACAAGCAGATACCGACACATCGCAATTAGAGGCAGTATTGGAGGGTATTTCCGAAGAGAATTTTTATAAAATGGCAACAAATGCTTTTAACGGCATTGAGAAGTTTGAAGCCAGAAAAATTGGAGATTATAAAGGTAGAAATTATTTAGAGAAAATCAAAAATATAGCTTTAAATAACGGAGCGACCGGAGTTTATCTTGCTTTAGACGGTCTTAGCTTAATAATAATTTGCCGTTATGAAAAGCAGGTTTCAAGGATAAACAGACTCCTAAAATTTCATTTTAAATTAAATGATAATTTGGAAACTTTATTAAAAACGGAGATTGTTCATCAACAAAGTAAAAGTAAGATTCTTAAAGTTATTCCATCTTCATCAATTGATGAAGAATATGAATATGATGAGAGTAGTCCTTTTGAAAATTTTGAGGAAGGGGTTGAGTATCCCGATCAAGCTCCTTATCGAAAACGGAAAAAACGAAAGATGATTGAGGTGGTTGTGAGGGATCAAGATTGCGAAGGATTATTACTATTAAACAGTGGGGGGAGTATTTTTAAGCAGTATGATTTTATTGACATCGCACATTATTTTCAGAGATTCTTCGGCGGGAAGTACATAAACTTTAATCTAAACGGTGTTGATATTCCGGTAGAGTTTAAAACCGAGCATCTTCCTCACATACTGGGAATCCATCTTTTGAATGAGGGTGATCCATCCTTACGGGGAAGAGCAGGTTTTGAGCGTTTATTGGCCGGAGACATATTCTATCGGAAAATTAGGAATTCTGGGAAGGTTTGTGAAAAAACCATTAAAACCATTGTAAATAAGACGCAAAGTTCGGTTATGATTTTCAACGATATTTTTCATAACCGATTGGATTGTTTCTATTGCTTTCCTCGCGAGATTATCGTAAGGGGCGATACGAAGATGGACAAATTTGAATTTGGAGTTACCAGGATGTTGACGGGAAGTTCCTTCCATAGGCAAAATTTGTTGGGGATTGGTAAGGATCAGAGGACAAACAAGTATTTCTTTTACACGTCGTTTATCTGGCAAGTACCAGCTCACATCGGTAAAAAGGACAGCTACAGAATTCTGATTTCTTAATTCTGTTGCCACTTATTTACGGAAAACCGTAATTTCAAAACTAAAAGAAAGGAATTAGAAGTATGAATGTTACCGAAGTAAAGGTTTATATGATTGAAGGTAAAGAGAAACTCAGAGCAACAGCAACAATCACTCTTGAAAATGCATTTATGGTACACGGCTTGAAAGTTATTGAAGGTGAAACAGGTTTGTTTGTTGTCATGCCTGCCGTAAAGAAAAACGGTGTCTTTAAAGATATCGCTCACCCAATTACGGCGGAAATGCGTAATCAGATTGTAACTGCTGTTCTTGCGGAATACAGTCGCAAGGATGAAGAAAAACTTCAAGAAGATGACCTTAAGGATGAACAAGTTCAAGAACAGGAAGAAAGTTAGAAAAGGAGTTTTTTATGGAAGTAAAAGCAATAGTGTTGGCTGCCGGAAAAGGAACGAGAATGCATACGGAGTTGCCTAAATGTGCCCATCAAATAATTGATAAAGCTATGGTTGAATATGTAGTGGATAGTTTAAGAGCCGCGAAAGTGGAAGAAATAATTACAGTAGTAGGATATAAAAAAGAGGTTCTTGAATCTATTTTAGCCCGTAAAACTAAATTTGTTTATCAGGCAGAACAACTAGGCACTGCTCATGCAGTTTTGATGGCGGAGCATCTTCTACGCGATTTTAAAGGAACAACCCTGATTGCGATTGGCGATATGCCGATGATAACTTCCGAAACCTATTCGCAGCTCATTGAGTATCATGCTCAAACGGATGCCGATTTAACTGTCCTTACCACTAATCACCCCGAACCTTTTGGATACGGAAGAATAATTCGTAATCAAAACCGGGATATTGAAAGAATTGTGGAAGAAAAGGATTGCACAGAAGAACAGAAGAAGATAACAGAAATTAATTCTTCTATTTATTTAGTCGATAATCAGAAATTATTTGCTTCTATAAACGAAATCAAAAGCAATAATCGTCAAAACGAATATTATTTGACGGATATTGTCCGAATTTTCAGAGAAAAAGGCTTCCGAATTTCTGGTTACACTGCCGAAGATTATTGGGAAATCAGCGGAGCTAATGATAAATATCAGCTAATGCAGATTGAAAATTATCTTCAAGATAAAATTATTAAAAAACATTTGCTTTCTGGAGTTACCATACATAATCCTCGCACTGTTGTTATCGGTATTGAAGCGGAAATTGAATCTGGTTGTTTCATTCTGCCGGGTTCTATAATTGTAGGTAATAGTCGGATTAAAAAAGGTGCGGTAATCGGACCCCATACGGAAATTAATAATTCTCAAATCGGTCAGGGGACACTCGTTAGGTATTCCCGCGTCAAGGATTCTGATATTTCCGAAGATAAAACCGTCGGGCCTTTTGTAGATGTATTAGATAATGAAATCATTAATCAAAAATTCGGGATGAGGAAAGATTTTGACTAAAGCGTTTTATCGCAAATTCCGATTGAAATCATTCTTTTCATAGGGTATAATATAAGGGAATGCAATAGGAGGCTTTTAATGGCAATAGTTCACGGTTCAAAGGTGAAATTATTTACCTTGAATTCTAATCCCGATTTAGCGCAAGAAATAGCTGATTATATGGGTATTTCTTTAGCTGATTGTACTGTAACGCATTTTTCAGATGGCGAAGTTAGTATCAACATTTCTGAAACTGTCCGCGGACATCATGTTTTTGTGGTTCAGTCAACCTCATATCCGGTTAATGAGCATTATATGGAACTTTTGATTTTGATCGATGCTTTAAAAAGAGCATCCGCAAAAACGATCAATATTATTATGCCTTATTACGGATATTCCCGTCAGGATCGAAAAGCGTTAGCCAGGCATCCTATCTCAGCAAAATTAATAGCAGACCTGCTGACGGTTGCCGGTGCAACCAGGATTATTGCAATGGATTTGCATGCTGCTCAGATTCAAGGCTTTTTCAATATCCCAATTGATAATTTTGAAGCGGCACCAATTATGGTTGCTTATTTGAAAAGAAAGAATCTTAAGGATATAGTGATTGTCTCTCCCGATCACGGAGGAACAACCAGAGCCAGAAAGTTCGCTTTAAATTTTTCAGCCCCCATCGCAATTATTGACAAGCGTCGTCCGGAACCTAATGTTGCTGAGGTTATGAATATCATTGGTGATGTTGATGGCAAAACTTGTATCCTTGTTGATGATATTGTTGATACGGCCGGAACTGTAACTGTAGCTACGGAAGCTTTAAAGAAAGCCGGGGCCAAAGAAGTTTATTTGGTTGCTACACATCCGGTATTATCTGGTAATGCCGTTGAGAGGATAAATTCTTCTTTAATTACCGAGTTTGTAACTACAAATTCGATTAAACTTCCAGAATCGAAAAAAACGGATAAAATTGTACAATTATCGATAGCGAAGGTGTTAGGTCAAGGAGTGCTCAATATTATTGATGATAAATCAGTCAGTGTACTCTTTCAATACGATCCGAATCAACGTTATTAAAAGGTCGGCACGCCTCAGGCGTGCTTCTCTTTTTGATGAAGTATTAATTTCCTGAAATTGGGAATAATATTTTTAAAAAACCCTCAATTTTGTTTGACATTAAAACCGAAATAGTATATAATATATAAGGCTTTGCAGTAGGATGGCTACATGCGTTGTTAATAAAATTTTCAAAAAGCGAAAAAACCGTTGACAATCGATTTATCATGTAGTATAATAATTAATGCTGCAAAATTAGAAATACAGCAAAAAAATAAGGTCTTTGAAAACTGAATAGAACAGGCGGAGCGGGAATAAACTTTTATGA